>JAZQSZ010000181.1:0-25134 GCA_045630365.1 Paludibacteraceae bacterium
TGCGTTTATTGATAACGCTTTTGCTATTGGCGCACTCAAAACCTCTGGCACGGATATCGATGGCATCATGCCACCTATGTCTCGCTTCGGCGGCAGCAACCGCGAGGAAAAGAAGAAAACCCTCATCGAAAAACTCAAAGCCTTCTTCGAACGCTTTCAAGGCATCGGCGGAGCGTAAACGGACAAATAACGGTGGATAATCCCCCCCATCGACACATTTTTTTATGCAATAATGCAATAATGCAATACTTCCTGCGCAGCACATGTTGCGCAGATGTTACGCAGATGTTAATGAATTTTAACTTTTTCCAACTATTGCATTATTGCATTATTGCATAACTTTATGAGCGAATTGGTTTTTTCGGTAAAAAACACACAACGAAATAACCCCTCCAAAATCACCAAAATTTTAGGGGATACAGGGGTAGAATATAATTATATATAGAATATATAATATATTTTTATTATGCGACATATACCTTCGACACATTTTTTTATGCAATAATGCAATAATGCAACAAATCCTCTTATATAGTACGAAAAGTTAAAATTCTTAAAAACTCATCCCTTCGCAACCACCCTTAATCTAACAACCTTAATTTTTATCATTATCTTTTTTGCTATTCTCTTGCATATCTCATTTTATTCCCGTACCTTTGCAAGCAGTATAAACATAGTAGCTGTCATGCTCTGCGATTCCCATCGCAGAAACCCGCCACTAGTCATGTGCTCGGCGGGTCCCCGAAAACGCTCGCGTTTTGGGGTGCACTTGCGGTGGATCGCCGAGAAATCTCCGAATCATTAACCATCAAATATAACAACTATGGATACACAAGAATCTAAAAGACTAACCCTCAAAGACTGCAAAATTGATTGGAAGAATCACCCTGCAAAAGACGAAAAGGGTAACCCTACCATAGAAGATTGGACTGAACATCGTGAACAATGGCTTCGCGATGATTGCGAATGCAACGAATATTCTCTAGCCAATGGAGATTGTTGTTATCGCTATTATAAGTTTGATTATGATCCCGAAAAATTCGAACAATGGATGCAACAAAACAACTACAGCAAAAACCTAATTGCTTATTGGGGGTTATGTCGAATGTTTGACGACGGATGGATCAAATCGCCTGCATTTGTTGATTGGAGACATTTTGAGGAGGTACTAGATAGTATTGGATTATATATTTTTTGGAGAATTTCTGATACTGAGAGGTTTATTCGAGAGTTCAATAATCCTGATGACAGGGTTGCAATTCTTAAACACTTTATTGATAATATTAGATACATTATCAAAGACAAAGATACAAGTAAATACATGCTACCTGTATTCAGAAACCTTCTGAGTATTCAGCAAGAAGCATTAAAACTACACAACGAAGAACTCAAGCGAAAAGCCGCGGCAGAAAAAGCCAAAAACAAAAAACCTAAAGAAAAACCGGAATATATCTTGTCAGTGGATGAAATTATTCACTATGCAAAAAGTAATCCTGATGCAGCAGTAGCAATCAGTGGAATGTTGAGATATTATGCTTTTGAGAAAGAAGCATGGTTTAACAAAACAATCAGAGATAAAATAAATGAGATTGAAAAACATCTACTACTAATCCAAGCCGAGAAAGTGTCTTTTGAAGATAAAGTAGAGAACGTAAAAATTACCGAACGCAAATAACCTATTACATTATGGAAATACATTTCAATGGCCCTGTTAAAAACGTCTATACTGGCAATACCGAAGTCTATCAAGACAACGCTAAAAAAGTTATTAACAACAACGGCGTAGAGCAAACTAACCCCGCCACTCAACACGCTCAACAAGCAGAAGAAGTAGAGGAAATTGTGGAGGATAAACCTACCCCTTCTTTCTTCCGTACAAATGCCCAATCTATCACGAAGATACAAGCTAAGTGGCAAGAAGCACTCGGCAATACCACCAAGACAGCTGTAATTCGTTTTGTCAAAAGCTACGATTACACGGATGGCTACTTCAAACTAGCAGGCACATACGAACAACAAGCAGAAGCATTCAACGAGGCACAAGATAAATTTGTATTTACTGCTAACGACTTTGAGAATATAATCGGCAAATTAAAAAGTCCGCTTTTGCAAAATGAAAGGTGCATTTTTTCAAATTGAAAAGTGCACCTTTTAATTTACATTCGAAGCGGTTTCAAATGCCTTTTGAAAACTAATTAAACACAGCAAATCAAAGCCAATGCAAAACTGTTGAACCGCAAAAACCTTTCTCAAACACAAACCAAGCGTAATTTACCGCAGAACCATTTTGCGAGGCAAAATCACCATTCTTGGCGCATTGAACACGCCGTGGAAAGACAAACACTTCTTTCAGTACTCCACGCTTGTAAAACCGCTCGTATCGAGCTTTACCTGAAAGAGCGTTCACATTCAACAGGAAAATCGCTTCACCGCCTTCAGGCAACAAATCCAATGAATGTTCTATGAACTCCATCGTGAACTTGTACGGCGGATTAGTCAATATACAATTGCAATCCTTTGGCAAACTCTCTACCTTGAGGAAGTCCACCCCACCAACACCATAGCCACGAGGCACAAGGTCAGTAGCAACTACACTATGACCTTGCGCCACTAATACCTCTGCCAAATGACCCGCGCCACATGCACACTCATAGACTACATTCGGAAGCTGCTTTTGTTTTAACAGGCTTGCCAAAGCATTTGGATCCGTCGCATAGTAATCGTGTTCCTGGCGCACACCTAATGCGCCCACATGAGAGCCTATCATGGCGTGTGCGCTGCGTTTGTTACCTGTCCAGTCTTTCATACATTCAGCTCAAACTTCACACCCTGTGCGCCGTTCAATAGTTCGTAGGTGCGCAAGAGGTTGGATTCATAGATATGCACATTGCCCAAAAACAATGTGATAGACTTGAGAGGCAAATCAATTTGACGCGCCATCAAATAGAGGTGGTAGATGTCAGCAGGCAGTCCCAAATTAGCGTCAGAACTGCGTTGGTATGCGCTGAGCACTAACATGCCATCTTCTATTTGAAATTGCACCAGAGACAAACATGGTTGCTGATTAGTCTCTACATTCGTTTCGCCCAGGAACAGCACATAGTTCTTGCTGTTCTTTTTCTCAGCATT
This sequence comes from Paludibacteraceae bacterium, assembly GCA_045630365.1. GTDB lineage: Bacteria > Bacteroidota > Bacteroidia > Bacteroidales > Paludibacteraceae > Colicola. The sequence goes on from JAZQSZ010000181.1 coordinate 3,130, forward strand.
GATCTTCTTAGTGAGTTTAGGCAAACGCTTGAAGTATGTGGGATAACTGTTTTTGAGTTGCTCCCCACAATAGTCCCACCATGTAATGCCCTCCTGGCGATATTGCTCGGTAGAAGTGATTCCTGCTTGGAACATGCTCAACTCCGTTTTGAGCTTCTTACGCGCAATGCCGTGTGTCTCGAAGATGTCGAGCAAATCGGCTGGAGTGAGGTGCAGCACCTCGTTGGTTAGGTACTTGATTCCGCCCTTCTTATTGGTCTGAGTACGACCGTCGGACATGATTTTGTCCAACATTTGGTAGTAAAGATTCATGAAAATTCTCCTTTCCTGTTCAAAAATTTGTTTTTGTCAAAGAAAAGTAGTACTAAAAAAAGCCCTCGCTGGGTAAGAGCGGGGGCTTTGGAATGGTGGTAACTCTAATTGAGAATTATGAATTCAGAATTTTGAATTAAGAGTTACTTGCCTTCGATTTGGTCACGCATCAAGTTCCAAACATACTGGTACAGGGTCTTGTACTTGGTTTGCTGGCGGAATCCTACTTGATCCATTGCAATGTGGTTAGGATCTGCTAAACGGTCCATAGTGGCCTGACAGATTTGTGCAAACAGCGTGCGCCATGCAATTTCTGCCGCAGAAACTGGAGTGGTACGGTCGCCGTGTACGGAGGTGTACTTACGGTCGGAGCGCTTGCGATAGTTGTAGCAAGTGCGATACTTTTTGGAGATTTTGCCCGAGATGTGATGAATAGGGTCTTCAAATACAACTAGTCCCATAGTTTTAGTTTTTGTTAAGGGTTAATAATTAAGGTTTAGGTGTTTGAGGCTGGGGTTAGAGTTTAGCCATTTCTTGTGCAATCATGTAGCCACGGAGGGTTTTGTACTTACCTGCACGGCGAGCCTTTTTGAAAGACTTTTCGTAGGTTTGTACTTCCTGTGGAGTGAGTGCATCGACCGTGGCGACAGCAGTAGCCAATTTGGTCATTTGGTCGGTTTGCGCCTGTGTTGGTCCGCCTGTGTAGGGGTTGCAGATTTGCGAAGTGAACTTGGTACCATACATCTCTTTGAAGATGATGTCGGTGTGCTTGCAAATCTTACCTCGGAATGAGCGGAAAGGCGCTTCAAGTTTGATTTTTGACATAGTTTTGGTTCGTTTTACTCACAAAACGACCGCCTTTGGCTGTTAGAAGTCAGACCGCTTCGCTGTTAGACCGCCTAACGGCTGTTAGACTATGGAGGTTTTGTGAATGGGTTAATAATTTAGGTTTACTGTGCTATAAAAAAGCACCATCTTTCGAAAGACGGTGCAAAGGTAGTATGTTTTGCTGAAACGGTGGTAGTTTTAGGTGGTTTCAGATAAGATTAGGCGAGATAAAGTAGGATAAGGTAATTTTAATTAAGAATTAAGAATTATGAATTATGAGTTGGCAAGTGCCTGCTCGTTCTCTAGGCGGTATTTTTGAAGGGTTGATATTAGCGTGTTATAGCCGTATTTATCACATTCTATAATCATTTCATCGATTTGCTCAATGAGATATTGTCTGCGTTTTTGTATAGCAGCCTTTTGTTTTAAGTTGGCTATAGCCGTTTCCCAGTAGTCTTCGAAGGAATTTACTATTTCTGTATATCTGTTGTAACGGAACACTTTGCTATCAAAGTCCAACGGTTGCTCAATTAAGCGTAGTTGTTGCTTATCTGGTGCTTCATATCCATTTTTTATAAATTCTTCAACGGCTATTTTAACCATGTCGCCGTGTTTGCTGGTGTCATAGATTGCAATAAGCTCATCTAAATGCTTGTTGAAATCCTCCATTTTATCGCTGAAGGATTTAAGATGAACAGTTTCTTTCATCAAATCTGTATATTGCACCAACAAGACATGCAGAAGCAAGTAATAATCACGGTGATTGTCATCGTGTTTTTTTTGTTTAGTTTTACGATAGATCATCACGCTACAGAAGATGATGAAAAGAATGAGTAGGGTAATCATAATGGCGTAGTTTGTTTTAATCACATATTATGAATTAGTAATTTGGCGCAAAGGTAGTGAAAAAATACGAGATAAACAAATGATGTAATGATTTTAATGTGGTAGAAGTGAAAATGATTTGGTAGAATGAATAAAATTTTGTAACTTTGCAGCAAAATTATTGCACAAAAGTTATGTTAACTCTTTTAGGTTGGATATTAGTTGTCCTTGGCGCATTATTTGTCGGCACAGTAGTAATAGGGTCGATAGTTGTAGCAGGTAAATATATCCTTGAGTTTCTTGTTTGGTTCTTTGGGCTTTTCTCGCACAGAACCGCAAAACCTAATTAGATAGGTGAATTATTAGCTTTTGCCTCTTCTCCCCTAATCCATTCCAGTTCGCGCAATGCGCTTGCCCATTCCTCGTCAGTTAAGTTGTCGGGGACGGCGATGTGTATTGTTAACATTTGAGGGTAAGGATGTCGCGGAGGTTGGTGGTATAGCAAGGAGAAAGTTTGTCGTGTTTAGTAAGAGGTTGGGCATCCGATTGCAAAAGCTGAGCTGCCATTTTTACCGTTGGCTTGCCATGCTGGCTATTGATACGGTCAATAGCACGCTGCAAGCGTTCGTCTCGTTCTCGAGGACGGTCATCAAAAAGTGTCTGTTGAGCATTGGCAGCAGGCGTGATATTCATCAACACAATACCCGCTTTCTTATATGGAGCAGGTCGCCAATGACGACGGAAAGCAACCAGCATGTGTTGAGTAAGTTCCGCCGTGATATTAGTAGGCATAGGAAGCGAAATGGTCTGATGAATGATTTGCATATCCGCTTCAGCAAATCGAGATGTATGGGCATAGAAAGTGATTTGCTGGCAAAGTGAGCGTTGCTTGCGGAGTTTCTCTGCACAATAGGAAAGGAAATCAATGAGTGCCTTTTCAATGGTAGGCAAGTCAGAAATAGCCGTTTGGAAAGTTCGGGACTGCGAAATGCTTTGTCGCTCAGCATGGTCAGCAATATCAATACAATCGGTGCCGTTGAGTTCTTGCCAAGTTTGCAGTCCTGGTTTATGCAGTAGGTTTTGCGCAAAAACAGGCAGTTGCTGAGCAAAGTCCCATGCGGTTTTGATATTGGCAGAGGCGAGTTTCTTCTGTGCTTGGCGACCAATGCCCCAAACATCCTCAATGGGGAAAAGTTGGAGTGCCTTTTGTCGTTTTTCTTCGGTGTCAATGATACATACCCCATTGTACGCAGGGTATTGTTTGGCAAACTTGCTGGCAATCTTGGCGAGGGTTTTGGTGGGCGCTATGCCGATAGAAATGGGTATTCCGACCCATTGTCGTACTTGGCGTATGACCTGTTCGTAGTATGTTTTGAGTTCGGCTATAGGCATGTGGTCGGCGTGCAGGAAAGCCTCGTCCACGGAGTATTGTTCGAGGTGCGGGGTGTGCTTAGCGAGAATACTCATGACACGGCTGGAGAGGTCGCCATAAAGCGAAAAATTGGAAGAAAAAGCGGTGACTTGGTGCAGTTTGGCGAAGGCTTCGATTTGGAAGAAGGGCACGCCCATCTTGATGCCGAGTTGTTTGGCTTCGTTGCTACGCGATACGACACAGCCATCGTTGCCCGATAGGACCACTACGGGTTTGCCTTCGAGGTCAGGACGGAAGACACGCTCGCATGACACGAAGAAATTGTTGCAGTCGCAAAGGGCGTACATTACAATTTGTGGATATTGTGTGTGATGACCCCCCAAATGATGAATTGGTTGTCAGCTGTGACCTTGATAGATTGGTAATTGGGGTTGTGCGGAATGAGCCAAGCACATTGGTTTTGCTCGTCGAACTGGTACTCCTTAGCGGTAAACTCGCCGTCCACGCATGCTACAATAATGCTGCCGTTGTGCGCCTCAAGCGAACGATCTACGACGACAATATCGCCATCGAAAATGCCCGCCTCCTGCATGCTGTTTCCTGCGATGCGGGCATAGAAAGTGGCTTCTGGATGGCGGACAATCTCCCGCGTGAGGTCGATGGTCTCGCCCGCATGGTCTTGCGCAGGATTGGGAAAGCCCGCGTGGAGGTTCTCCGCCAGTTGGAGTTCGATGCTCATGGGGTGAGCGGAGGTGAAGGAGTGAAGTTGTGGTTTCATATTTCTGCAATTTGGGTGCAAAGGTAGTGAAAAAATACGAGATAACCAAGTGGGGTTACGATTTGAATGTGGTAAAATTGAAAAAGATTTGGTAGAATGAATAAAATTTTGTACCTTTGCCGCAGAATTACCGATTTAGTACAATGATACTCTTAGTGATACTATATTTCTTACTGGTTTTCGGTGCAGTTGGTGGGCTGATCCAACTTATCTGTGCAGTGTATCACAAAATGTTTGGTAGGGATAAAGACAAACCTACAGCAACACCATTCCCATTAAGACGCTTTAAGTAGCATGTGCTTTATTCATACATTTTACTACTTTTTAGAAAAATTTTGTAGTTTTTAGTTTTTTATTATTTTTGTAGCAGAATTACAGATGTAGTACTATGATCCTCGCAATATCAGTCATATTATTCTTTATGGCAGTGATAGGAGCCATCTACTATCTTGTTCTACTTCTCTATGCTATGTATCGCCATTTTTCAGGCAAAGATAAAGATAAATTAGGACCAGGTAGTAGCAACCCTATAACTGGTATATTCTAATCTACTATAGATACAGGAAGCGTGGGTGTGTCAAAATTTTGACACACTCACTTTTTTTATAGGTCAATGGCGTATTTGTCGCAGAGGTAACGGACGACATGAGGCGGGAAGAGTTTCGTTGTGGGAGTGATGCCATTTGCTTCGAGAAAAGCAGTGTCGGACTTGAGCCAACGGCGGAAAGTGGTGAGCGAAACGCCCGCAGCTGCGGCGAGTTGGGATTTGGAATAACTGTTCATAGTTAATTAAGAATTATGAATTTTGAATTAAGAATTACTTGCTCGCAAACGGAATTGCGAGCCAAAACTGGTAGGTGGCGCTTAATGTAGAATATTAATAAAACGCACATTTTGGTGGTTGAGAGTTGGTAGGTAGTTCCTTCGTAGTTCCTCCGTAGTTCCTTCGTGTTTTGAAAGAGGGAAAAGAGGGAGGGTAATCATATAGCAATCTTAATAAATGATACTTTTTTTAGACCGCTCGCAGGCGAGCAGTTAGACTGAATTACTGTGCAAAGATAGTGGAAAAGGTTGAAATAGGCAAGAAAGCGTCCAAGTGTTGGACAAGTCTGTCCAAGGGTTGGACGGATATTTGGGAGAGAAAAGATAAAGCAGTAATTTTGCAGCGAAATCAAAATAGAAACATTATGTTAGATATGATAGGAGAAATAATACGACTGATAGTAGAAAGTTTGCTTGGTGGCACTTTGATAGTTACCTTGGTAACACTTCGTGCCAAGCGTAAGCGTGCGAACGAGGAAGCGAAATCCGTAGAACTGGATAACAATAAGAAGCTGCTTGACAGCTTCAATGAATATATTGTAGAACCTATAAAAAAAGAAGTCAATGCCTTACGTAAAGATGTGCGCCGTCTTAACCGCGCGATTGAAAAAATCAATGATTGCCCTCATGCTGCTACTTGCCCTGTGCGGAACGAGTTGCAAAACTGTCCAGACGACCCAACAGATTGCACAGCAGCAACAAGTAGATCAAAAGACTGATGTATCGCTCCAGAGTAGTGTCACTCAACAAACATCGACTACCACCCACACCACTGACCAAACAGCTACAGAAGAGACGGTAGAAGAGACTATCGAGGAGACCACCTGGAGTGAACCCGATAGCACCGGCAAACAATACCCCACATCAACGCGAAAAACAACGCGTACCACGCATAAAGGGGTGCAGAATGATACACAAATACAAACCCAACAGGAAACAGCAAGTGACATTCAGCAGTCTGCCGAAGATAACAGTACGCAGTCAGTGGAAACGGAAGAGGAAAGCAAAAGCCAAAGCAAAACGAAGGTAAAGACACCATCGTGGGTGATAGTGGCAATAGTTTGTATTCTCGGTATAATAGGCTTGATTGTATTTGCATTATTGAAAAAGTACAAAATTTTATGATACTACCAAAGAACAGACAAAGCATGCTCGACATAGCTATGGAGCATTCAGGTACCACAGAGGCGGCGTGGGACATAGCACAAGCTAATGGCCTTAGCCTTACTGATGATCTGAAATTAGAGCCTATGCTCAAACCCGCCATCACAAATCAGCGCATCGTTACTAACTTTCTAACTTTGCGCCATTCTCCAGCTACAGGTATTACTAACGCAGAGATCAATCAACAGTTAGGCGCTGGTGAGGGTATAGAGTTCTGGGCTATCGAATATGACTTTGTTGTTTCTTAAAATCCATATACGCTATGACATACCACATGGAATATGACATACAAATCGGAAATTTCAAAGTACAAACATTGAAATCCGTTCGAGTGATAAAGTCCGTATCGCAGCTCAGCGACACCGCTTATATTGAATTGCCAGGAACGCTGATTAACGAGACACTACAGGTAGAAGATAAAATCCACCGTGGCGACCCAGTTACGATTCAATTAGGATATAAGCAGGCAGGTCTTCAAACGGAGTTTAAGGGCTACTTAAAAGCCATTAAAACCGACAACACAAAGATTGTGCTTGAGTGTGAAGACGAACTCTTCTTGTGGGATGTACCCCTCAAGAACGAGCAACTGGAGAATATCTCCCTGCAATCACTCCTACATAAGGTAGCTCAGCAAGTGGACTCCAAATACCATGTGCTTTGTGACTATAACTTCACCTACAGCAAATTCACTATCAACAATGCAACTGGGTTGGATGTGCTAAAGAAGATACAAGACGAAACGAAAGCAAACATTTTCTTTGACGGTCAGTTCCTCATTATCACGCCAGTTTATAGCAAAGGTAGCTGGAGTGGCAAAACTGTGAAGTATGATATGACCAGGAATGTTATATCAGCGGATTTGAAATACATTAAAGCCTCTGATAAGAAAATCAAGGTAGAGATTGAATACAAAGGCAAAGATGGTAAGACCTACAAAGCCAGTGCGGGTTCCGAAGGTGGCAAAACAATTAAGAGAACCATTAACGCAGGCGATACATCCTCACTGAGTAGTGTAGCTCAGAATGAATACAACTTGTGGTGTTATGATGGCTATGAGGGTAGCCTAACCGGTTGGCTATTGCCATATTGTGCTCCAACAGATATGGTGCACTTAATGGATCCTACAGCGCAGCACCAAGATGGTACCTACTATGTTGTAGGAACAGAGGTAAACTTTAGTAATGGTGGCGGTCGTCGGAAGGTGACGATTGGGCGGAAGATGTAGGACCAGGGAAGGCATTGACAATGCGCACTTTTATATCAGGGAACGCGTCAACTATTTGCACCTTAACATCAGGGAACGCCTCTACCAATTGAACCTCTCCACAATCATCTGGCATTGCTTCTACCAGTTTTACATCGAGGTCAGCAAACGCATCGACAATTTGCACCTTAATATCTGGAAACGCCTCTACCAGTTGAACCTTGCCAAACAAAGGAATTTCTTTTCCGTCTTTGACAAATACGCACTCATCAGCAAAAGAGGGAAACGAGAATAGCAAAACGAACAATAAAAACGAGCAATAGCGCATAACAATGGATATTTATAGTGATATAAAACAAAAGCTACAAAATATGTGCCAAAGCAAATTGTCTGCACTTATTTTGGCAGAAGTCAAGCAAGTAGATGGTACCACTTGCACCGTGACCATAGACGAATTGGAATTGCGTGAGGTCCGCTTGCGTGCTGTAGTCAATGACGAAGAGAGCGGCATCGTAGTTACCCCGAAAGTAGGTAGCATGGTGATGATATCCGACCTAAGCAACGGCAATATGAATGATTGGGCTGTGATGATGTACTCTGAAATAGAGACTATAGCTATCAATGGCGGAAAGAATAAGGGCTTAATCAATATAGAGGATCTCACAGATAAACTCAATGCTTTAGTGGACTGGTGCGAGAACCACACCCACAGCGGAGTGATCACAGCCGTTAGCGGTGGTAGTGGTGCGCCAGCAGTTGGTACCAATGGCAATACAGGGAAACCTATTACAGCCCCTAACGCTTTTAATCAATCTGACTACGAAGACGACAAAATAACGCACTGATATGATAGGAATAGCACTAATAGCGTCAGCTGACGGTACCGCATTTGATTTGGATCTGCGAACAGGAAAGATAGCGCTTGCAGAGGTTACACCTCAAAATCAAGCTATGCTTTTGACCGCTCGCCCTGGTGAATATAAAGAATATCCAGCAATGGGTGTAGGCGTGCCAGACATGGTCATGGACCACGAAGTGCGCGTGTGGCGTAGGCGCATCGTAGAACAAATAGAAGCCGATGGGCAACGAATAAAGAAAATCAATATAACCGCTTCTGGCATTGAGCTCGAAGCCGAATATAAATAGATTATGCGACAAATCAAACAAATCATCATTCACTGTTCTGCTACTCCAGAAGGCAGGAACATAGGTGCAACTACTATACGCGGTTGGCACAAGGAGCGCGGTTTTAGCGATATAGGTTATCACTATGTCATTCGCCTTGACGGTACTATAGAGGAAGGTCGCCCTATCGAGCAAATAGGTGCGCATTGCCAAGGTCACAACCGCAATAGTATAGGCATCTGCTATATCGGCGGTCTCTCGCAAGATAGGCAGCCCAAAGACACACGCAATGTAGCTCAGTATAGAGCAATGACACAATTGCTCGAGCAACTGCATGAACAGTTCCCAGAGGCAACTATTCACGGACATTCAGAGTTCGCGAATAAAGCCTGCCCATGCTTCAATGTAAACGAATATCTCCGTTCAATCAAACTCTAAAAACCCGATAATATGGCTATCTTTGATTTCTTAAACCGAAATAATGACATCGCTCCAGCGATGAGGAAAGCACTCTCTAAACGCAGCAAAAGCGAAACAAAAAAATTGCTGATAGAACTCCATGAGAAAACGGAGCTACTATCACGCAAAGACCTTGCTTCCTGGCGCATGGCATGGCAAAGGGCAATCGATGTGCAAAACCCCAATCGTTGTGGCCTCTATGACATATATACTGATATTGGAATCGACCTGCATATAACAGGTTGTATCGGTCAGCGCAAAGGGTTTGTGAATAAGAGAGGCTTCAAGCTCGTTGACAAATCAGGCAAACGCTCCGATGAAATAACCGCACTGTTTGAAACAGAGTGGTTCGAGCAATTCGTTTCGTTTGCCTTGGATAGCCGTTTTTATGGTCACTCTCTCATCGAGTTTGATGCGCCATTCGAGGCGAATGGTAAACGCCAGTTCCCAATACCGAAATTGGTACCACGCCGCCATGTTATTCCTGAATATGGTGTGATTGTCCGTGACCAAAACGAGCAACACCACAACGGTATTCCATACCGCACCGGTGACTTTGCAGATTGGTGTATCGAAGTAGGTAAGCACGATGATTTGGGGTTGCTACTCAAGTGCTGCCCTTCTGCACTCAGCAAAAAGAATATGCTTGCGTTCTGGGACGGTTTTGGTGAGATATTTGGTATGCCTATTCGTATTGCAAAGACAACTTCATCTGATGAAGCTGCACGCTCTAAAATCGAAAAAATGCTTAGCAGCATGGGCGCTGCCTTCTGGGGCGTATTCCCTCAAGATACCGAAATCGAAATTAAAGAGACTACCAGAGGAGATGCCTTCAATGTGTATGACAAGCGTATTGATCGCGCGAACTCGGAACTGTCCAAGGGTATTCTTAACCAAACAATGACTATTGACTCAGGATCTTCTCTTTCACAGTCAGAAGTTCACCTTGAGGTATTTGAGAATGTCATCGCAGAGGATGAGAAGTTAATCCGTAATGTGGTAAACAACCGCCTCATACCATTCATGGTAAAGCATGGCTTCCCTGTTGACGGATATACCTTTGAGTGGGACGATACCATTATCTATACCCCAGAGCATATTCGTGAGGTGGAACGCATGCTTATCAATGGTGGATATGAAATATCTCCTAAGTACTTCGCCGACAAATATGGTATTGAGATCACAGGCAAGACCGCACAGAATTTTTTCGAGTAAGGGGTGATGGTTCCCCTAACCAATACCATCGGTTTCACCAGGCACTCGTTGACCTGTATGGGCAATCAACCATAACACTTGCCAAGGACAAACCAAAATTCAATGACACTGCCTTTCGTCAGGCAGCGGAACATGTGCACCATAAGCACGCCTTCAATGCAGATATGATGGCGGACGAACCAGTGCGCCAGCTCACGGAAGAGACCTTCCGCGTATTGTCGTATGCCATTACGGAAGATGTGCCAGACAAGCTCAAGCTGGCACTTGAGCAAGACACATTCATTTTCTCAGGTTTTAAGACCTACCACCAGCTGCGCGAGGTGTCAGCATTATTGCAAGACGAAAATGGCGGTTACAAATCATTTGAGAAGTTCTATCAGGATGTGCTGAGCATACACCAGACCTACAACAAGAACTACCTACAGGCAGAATATAACTTTGCCGTACAGTCCACACAAATGGCTGTGAAATGGCAGGACTTTGAGCGTGATGGTGATAGGTACCTCATACAATATCGTACAGCTGGAGACGATAAAGTGCGGGCGGAACATGCGCCATTGCACAACACCACTTTGCCTGTTAATGATCCGTTTTGGGAAAATTACCTTCCACCTCTTGGCTGGAACTGTCGCTGCACAGCCGTACAGGTGCTGCGCGATAAATACCCAGTCTCCAATTCAGAACATGCAATCATGTTAGGTGATATGGCCACGGAGCAACCCAAGCAAAAAATTTTCCGTTTTAATCCTGGAAAGACTGAAACCATATTTCCGCCTAAACACCCATATTACAAAGCGCCAAAGGAAGAGAAAAAGGTAATTGAAACAATACTCTCAGAAGAGGTAGAACAGCAGCGCATTGCGACATTAAGAGAGCAGCTACCTGCCAACCTCACTGACGAGGAAAAAGATGCGATCGCTGCACATAACCGTGAGCTTGAAAAGCAATTGGGTATTGTCATAGGTAAGCCAATGAGCGTAGAAGAGGCTGACAAACAGAGTGCCAACCCTAATTATAGTAAGTCCTATGGCTATACTATCAATTGCCAAACATGTGCACCTGCGTATGCTTTGCGCCTAATGGGCTTCGACATAACTGCCAAATCCAACACGCCAGGATCTTTATCAGAATACCTATCAAGGCAAAAATCATTTGAGGCATGGACGAACATAGACGGCAGCCCTATTCAGCCAGTACGAACATACGACTGGATGCAGAAAAAAGGCTACAAGCGCATGACACCATTACGCTACAAAGAATACTTCGAAGAGGTCTGCAACGAAACAGGTGTGTATATTCTTACCATTGGTTGGAAGGGCGGAGGTGGCCACGCTACTATTCTGCAACGATTTGAGAATGGGGAACTGTGCTACATTGAACCACAACACTACATAGAGAAAAGAGGGGCAAAGCGTTCTATCGATGAACTTTGTACATCAGGATCTACAACGCCAATATACACGAGGGGAATAGCTCGTGTGGATAATAAACTCTTCGTACCAAAGTTTTTATCAATCTTTGACAAGTGATGTGATGATGTCTAACGCCTCGAAACCTGTTTTAGAAACAACAGTGTCACCCTCCAGTATATAGACATAAGGAAAGCCAGTGTCGAGGTTCTTAGGGAAACGGAATTGATACACAGAATTATCCCCTTGCTTCCCAATAAAAGCAAGTTTATTGCCGAAACGACCAACAAGATCCTGAGCGGCATTTACTATCTGTTCTGGTATCTTACTCATAATACGCTACAAAAGTACTACTTTTTTTTGAAATAACAAACTTTTTTGCTAAAAAATAATCAATATAATTGATTTTTTACCCAAATGGACGAACTTCGTAAGCAAATACTATCCGATATACGCGTTGAACTCACAGAAGACTTCGACCGTAACTTTGAGCGAAAGGGGTTCTTTTCTCAGCCTTGGAAACCACGCCGCAATGACAAAGACCTGCGTGGATCACTCATGCAACAAACAGGCAAACTCCGTCGTTCTATTCGGGCCAGACAATCGGACACCTCTGTCACATGGTCGTCATCGGAGCCATACGCAGCTCTGCATAATGAAGGTGGCAGGATCATGGTCACACGCAAAATGCAAAAATATTTTTGGGCAAAGTACTATGAACTATCGGGCAAAATCAACTACAAGAAAGACGGATCCACCGCACGCAGTTCTATGCGTGTCAGTCGTGCTGCTGAAATGTACTACGCACTGGCTCTAAAGCCTGTAGGCTCGTATATAACCATTCCTAAGCGACAATTCTTAGGCGATGCGCCCGAAGTAAAGCAAGCGGTCCGTCGTATCATTAAACAGCAATTAAACACCATTCCAACACAACTTAAAAAGCATTTCAAACAATGAGAAGTCAAATTTACCATTTATTGGAGAGTTTCCTACTCTCGATAAAAGACGCAGAGGAACAGAGTATTATTCAGCACATCGATGTGTGGAATAATCAACTGGCATTTGCAGAAGAGGAACAGCCATTCAGTACTCCAGCTGTATTTGTAGAGTTTGCACCTATTTCTTGGAAATCACAGACGCGGGGCGTGTTAGATGCAGAGGTGGATATTACGCTGCATATTGTCACCGACTCGCGTGTGGGCAAGTGGAAAGATTCACTCCAGGTGTTCGACATCATCGATAAAATACCTCCAGTTCTGGCACGTGTTCGGAAGACAGCTCCGACATATAGCATTGGATCATTCACACGGATTAGCTCTACCAGCGACCACGATCACGATGAGTTGCAAGACAACACAGAAGTTTATCGGGTACATGTACAGCAAAGCTATTGACACAACAAAAGCACCTCGCGAAAGGTGCTTTTTTGTATTCAAAGAGTAGTCCTTTTGCTTTGTAAGAGTTCTAATTCCCTGCCGAACTCTTCCCAGCAAGCTATTGTCTTCTTAAACTTTCGGTATAAATAAATACCTTTTATTATTTGCCATATAGACGCTTTGCATTTGCCCATATCCACGTTATAGTGCTATTTGCTTAAAAGATATTCTATACTTTCACCGAATAATATAGGTTGTCCATGGTCATCAATTCGAATCATATCAGGGTACACTTCTTTGTAAAGTCTATATGTTCCAACGGTACCCAGTCTGAAAGTGCCTAATTCCTTGCAATAAAATCGAAGTTCCATATCATTCCCACTTTGAGAAATTCATAACCTCATCTTCAAATCGCGATATGATATAATCAATGTAATCATAGTCTCCTGTCATTGCCCACCCGTATTGAGTATCTAAGTCTTCTACACAAATATCGTGGATTTCCATTAACCTGTAAACTGACCAACAGGGACGAAGATAGGTCAGATCTCTACAATACTTACTATATTTTGGAGAGTCTTCAGGGATGATATTGATAGTCATCCCATTTAGGCAGATATAGCAATCTGCACTGTCCACAGGCACCCCCAATTCAAGCAATCGCTTTGACTGTTTAAGGGTGGTAAAACTCGTTTTCGCTTTCTTCTCCATTATACATCACGATATAATTCGAGGATCTGCGTTTTAGCAATGCTGACCAGCTCGCAATCGCATTGCTCCAGGTTCATTTGTAGCTGCTTGACTGCTTTCTTGACGGATGAGGCTTGCACATACACGATCACACCCTTGCGTGACTCTCTGCCACTGTCCTCAATGGTGATCATCTCCACACGAGCTTTGTACCAATAATCACCTTCAGAGTTAGGAATGAGGTCATAGAACTTGCGCTGGATAATACGCAGCACATCGCACTGACCACTGACTAAAGGTTTGATCTCCTCAATTACCCTGTTCTCTGCGCTGGACGGAGTAAGGGCCTCCACCAAATAGGATTCTTTCACTGTGCAAGGATTGTCCTCGCCTGTTTGTCGTGTGTAAACGACTTGCACTTCAAAAAAGTTCATACGAAGTAAATTTTAGGATTGTTCTTCAAAATTGATTGTCTGTTGGCGTTTCTCCCACTCAATAGCTCTGGCATCCGCTTCGGCAATCTCACGCAGTTGTTTCTCATACGGAATAGCCAACCAGTCGTACAATGTAGAACGACTGATATGGTATTGAGGTTCGATGAAAGTACGGTAGATATACTCCGTACTCAAGCCAATGCGTTGTTTCTCCTTGTACAACTCATTCACCTCTTTAACTCGTAATAAGAAATTCTTTCGTGAGAATGCCATCGCTACTTAGAATTGAATGCCCTACACTATTACTGCCACTAACTTATCTCCGTCCCACGCTCGGCGCGATTCTACTCGCAGTTCGCCGTTGTAGTTGTCGATAAACTCGCGAAACTCATCTTTGGTTTCACATAGTGCTGCATTTGCCATAATCATTACGCATCTTCTTTCTTAGGCTCTACATAGAAGGTTTCGTCTTGCGTCACCATGATACCACATTGAGCCATTTTCTCGGTCATGCCTTCCACATCGCGGTCCGCCACGAGTTTGTCCTTGGCAATCTCTTCGGTGGTGCGAATGAATGCAGGCAGGAACTCGCAGACGAGGTTCTTAGCACTTGCCCATGTGAAGCCCTTGAGGGTCTTGAGTTTTGGAGTACCGGTGCGGAAGCCAATGGTACCATGCACCATCTCAAGGCTTTTCTTCTTGGCGAACAGTTCTGCCTGGTTCTCGGTGGCGAAGGTCTGGAGTGTGTCAAAAGCTGCATCGCGCTCTGCCGCCAATGCAGTCAATTCCTCTTGTTTCTTCTCGCGGATACGAGCGCATTGCAGCTCTATCTCCGCCATGATTTTTTGATACTGTGCGTCCGCTTTCGCATAGGTCGCAAATGCTTCGTTTGCCATCTCGGTGGTAACACCTTGGATAATGGTCTTCTTTTGTCTTGTTGCCATAATTTAATCGGTTTTAATTAGTTGTTAAACGGTATTTAGTTCTTGTAGTTCCAGGTCCCTAATGGGGTAATCGTTTGTGGCTCTTTTACGCTCACACGCTCAATATCTTTGACGCGCTTGGTGAATGCGTTGTAGAGGCTTCTGAGGCGGTCTAAAGGCAGTTTGTTGATATTTTCACCATTGCGCTGTATAACGCTAATCACATACTCTGTATCGGTGCGATAGCCCATCTTCTCGCAGTACTTACGCACGGCAGCTATCAATCGCTTGCGCCAGCGGTCTTTCTCTTTGAAAGTGTCACTTGCTGCACGCTTTTGCAGTGCCTCGCATAGTGCATGCAGTTCGCGTGGGGTTAGCTCACTTGTGCTGATACGGTTCTTGTAGTTACCTGCGATAGTAGCAGCTACATCCTCGCGGCTCAGATTGCATTGGCGTGCCAAGGCGTAGAAGCGGCGATTTGCTTTGATCCATTCTTGCTCCATAGGTTGTAAATTTAGCGGGTGATATGCTTCTCAGGCCAGATGTCGAACACCTCTTTGCCCTTGTAGCGACTGATGATTGTTGCGTAATAGTTATGCACGCGAATTTTGATATTGCTGTTATACTTGATGCTTTGTGCGGTTCCGCCTTTGGGTTCGGTACCCGATTCGTGGCTGATCCAAATAAAGAGTTTCTTAGGGTACTTCCGCACCAGTTCTTTGTATTGGTCGTAGGTGATATTGAGGTATTGCAAGCTATCAATTACCACCACATTTGGGCTGCGCTTTCGTTTGAGTCGCTCCATCATGTCTTCGTAGTCGAAACCGTCCCAAAACACATACCTGCTTTGCTTCTCCATCTGTAGTCCTGTGTCGATGATAGCTCTGCGATAGGTTTCGCTCATACCCTCTTCCAGTCCATTGTAGGCGATACGCAGTCCCTCGAAACTCATCAAGTATTTGACTAATTGCACCGCAAATCGGGTCTTACCATTGCCGCTGGCTCCCCAAATGATCCAACTGCCGTATGGCTCAGGGTCGCCCATAGCGTCCAACCAACGACCTGTAAAGCCCAATGTCTTTGGGGTGTAGTCAATTAGATTCTGAATACTTAATGCTCTGCGTCCCATAGTGCTTACTTAGCTGCTTGTCGTTTTGCTTTCTTGAGTTCTGCATATACACGACGCTCTACACGGCGCAAGTCGCCTTCGCAGTCGTTGATGATACGGTTAATAGCGTCGGTGTCTGTCACGCCATTCTGACGGCAGATCTCCGCAATGTCGTTTGGGGTCACACCACGCAATGCAATGCACTTGCGACCCACACGGCTCCAAAGCTCGTTATATCCACGCTTGTTGTAGCGCACGCCCTTGTCAAAACGCTTGGTGAGGTGCTCTGTGGCAATCATTACCACCGCGCAGCTATATTGCAGGTCGTTGTATAGGGTAATGAACGAATTGAGTACCACATCGCTCATTTTGTCTGCCTCGTCAAGAATAATGATTGGGCACTCTTTCGTGCGCATTTGTAGCACCACCTTTTGCTTCATCTGAATAAGGCTCAAGCCTTCAGGGCGAATACTCATCTTACGCAGCAACGCGCCAAAAAAATCACGCTTAGCCCAATCAGGATCACAACTCAAGAAGTACACCTCATTGTGCATGCGTTGGTACTGCTTGCATGCGTAGGTCTTGCCGGTACCAGCGTTGCCGGTGATCGCCATCCATAGCTGGTTCTCTTGAGCGTCGCCCAGGATCTCGTGCAAATCTTTGTAGTTGGTGGTCTCTACAGTCTCCCACTTCTCGTCTTGCAAACCGATTTGGCTGGCAATCTTGCGCCACATGTCGTCGCTGATGAGTTCCCAGTTCTCGTTAATAACTTGGCTAATGGTGGCACTACTCACGCCCTCCATGATTTTGCTTGCCTTGCTTTGACCGCCAAAACGATCGCAAAAGTCCACGAGCGCATTGCGAATGTCGCGCTTACGAATTTCAGTGATTTTCTTTTCCATAAGTATATTTTGTTAAATGGTTATTATTCGGGGTTTAATATCTGTCTTCTGTGTACTCTGTTACCACCTCAAAGGCGTTGACAGGTGCAGCGGGTAATTCGCGTTCTGCACGGTATTTATTATCTTTGTGCTGACCATGGCTGTCGGTAATCAATGCCTTGCTGAGCATTTCATATTCGCGGCGGTCGGTTGACTCAAGGGCTGCCATAGCACGCTCCTGATGTCCGCCCAGGGTATTAGCGATATGTGCCTCTAATGCCTTGTTGAACTTCCATACCGCTGCCAGTTTCTCGTAGTCGCCAGGCTTGCGGTCTTTGAGTGCCATTGGCTGCACATCCTTCACGGTCAGGACATATTCTTCTGTAGCTTTGTCGTTGAACACCAAAATATGGCTGTAGTCGAATGGATCACACTTCACATTCCATTTCTCCCAGCAGTTCTCACGGAAGCGGATAGCCTCTGCCATGGCAACTGCATCATCAGGATCTGCCAACAGGTCGTATTGGTGGCGTTCGCCCAATACACGCAGGTTGATACCTGTAGTCTGCAAGCTATATTTGTCTTCGCGTTGCTCACCAAACAACTGTAGGTATTGCTTCACTGGTAATGCCACGCGTTCTCCCGCTGGCAATGCGTTGATAGCCTCTACATACGCTGGCAATGCCTCTTGGCGATAGCGCCACATCAGCGCGCTAATCTCTGTGACCAACTCTTCCAAGGTTGGCAGTTGGCTTTTGTCCTTGAGGGTGATATCCAAATTGGGCTGACCGTTTTTCTTGGCAGTCACACCGTGACCGGACCAGTTGAACGCATACTTGCACACCTTGTCGTTGAAATGACGGAACCAAGGCTCAATCACTTTGGCTTTGGCATTACCTACAGCCGCTGGAGTAACTGCCAATGTTGCTAATCCCTCGTAGGTCTCACTCATGGCCTTCTTAGCGAAGTTATCGCATTGGATCTGATGAGGGCGAAGCATGGTACCAGTCAACTCTTCCACATGGCGCTCTGCGTTGCGTAGCGCCTCACGGATCAGTTCCGCACTCTCGGTGATACCGATGGCGTAGCCGATTGGGTATTTGGTAGCAGCGTCTAATACCACCTCCAGCGTTACGCGGTTATGATAAGTGGTGCGACCCTTACCGTCCTTTTTCTGATACAGCAACTCAGCATCCCAGCCGTCGAGCACCCACATGTACATGGCTTTGGTGGGGGCGCTGCGTTGAACGGTATAGGCAAGGCTGTTACGGTAGGCCGCACCACCATGTTTGCTCGCAGTTGTGATAAAGCGGCTCTTCTTTTGCCATAGGCGAACGGTGCTGCCGGTGATCTCTTTCCATTGCTCTGCATGGTCAGCGCCTTGCGCCTTCTGCATGCGCACCCATTCGTTATATACCTTGGCTATCTCTTCGCAGTCAAAATTGCGGTGCTCAGCTATCATGCTGATGAGCATGTCCGATTGCAAACCAGCGTGAACCTTGGTGCTGCCACTACCCACACGGCGGTAGTTCTTGTGGATAAGGCACTCCAAGCCCTCACGCTGGTATTCCTTCACACGCTCTTTCAGCTTGCGCTCATTCTCTGGCAAACTGAATGGGTATGCCAATCGATCTAAACCACACAATGCGTCCAATACCTGTGACCAACTGACCTTCTGACCTTTCTGCTTGCATGTCTCAAATAGGCGAATGATACCCTCCAACACGATTGCGTTGTAATAGTAGGTCTGACGAACAGGTGCCTCTTTCGAATTAGGCAAGTGAGCACCTTTCGCGGTCTTGTACTCGTCGAAATACTGACTAATCTCTGCACTGTGCTCGATACATGGCTCCAGTATGTTACGACATACGCCCTGGTACACATCTAATCGCTCGTCTATCATACGCTTCATATCTTCGGGCATGGTCTTGTACTCGTACACCTTCTGTACGCCACGACCACCGCGTGTTAATGCGACCAACTTGCCGCGTTGCTCGCGCTTCTGCAAAATGCCTACAGTAGCGACACCATGGTCTAATAACCACTGCATGCTAATTCCGACTCTGTTATTTATATGAACTACCGCTTCCATATAATTGTTGTTTACTTCTGATTACGCTCCTTAATGGTTTGATCAATGGTGTACCACACGCCTGTTAGACATGAACCATACATGCCGATCATACATGCCAGACTCTCCCAGCCACAACCGTTATTGTGCCACTCAATTGCACAATACACAATCAAACTGACAGCTATCACTGCCCAAAAAACTCCATTGATAATTCTTCCTTTCATAATCCTTACGATTTTATTAGTTTAACTTTGGTCAGGAGAGCGGGATTCGAACCCGCGACTTGGTGGCGCTTAATCAAATTAGCCACTGGCTCTACCATCTGAGCTACCTCCCGAAAAACCACCGAGGCGAGTTCGAAAATCCAGCCTTGACAAAATATACTTTGCAGCCTCTTCACTGCCTTATCTCGGTGGGTGGTATTCCTACATACCTTAGTCCCCTTGCCGGGTCTTTGCTACCTCACGACGGCGAGTCTCCTCGAACACGGTCAACTCATTCATCATCGTTGATACATACATCTCGTTGCAGAAACGGTCTTCGCCTGTACGAGCTACCACATCCTTCATGATCTGATGAGCCTCGCACATCAATGTGAACAGGTCAGCCAATTCTGTGTCATTCAAATTTTCCAAATACTTAGGATCCATACTGATTATATTTTTAGGGTTATTACTTCATCTCTATCTCTACACCGCCAAAGTCACGCACGGCCACATATCTAATCTTCTCGGCCAGCTTACTCTCATGGCGATAGTTCAAAGCATTGTTCACGGTCTTTACGCTCACTCCAAAACGAGCGATTAACTTCTTATTTGCACCGTATTCCAAAACAATTTTTCGTCTCATAATTTACAACTTCTTGTATATGTCATTTTTTTTTACTACCTTTGTCGCGATTTTACCGTTTTTGTAAAAACTGTGCAAAGGTAATAATAATTTCGCAATCTGCAAAACATTTTGCGAAAAAAGTTTGCATTTTGCGTAATTTTTATCAAAAAACAGCAATTTTATGACCAAAAAAGAGAGATTAGAGGCTATAATTGCCCATTATGGAGACGGAAAGCCATCTCAATTTGCGAAATCGTTGGGGGTTGCACCCTCGACAATTAGTTCATGGTTATCGCGAGATACCTTCGATTATGAACTTCTTTTTGCAAAATGCGAAAACATCAATTCCGCTTGGCTCCTAACAGGCGAGGGGGATATGCTATTGTCTTCCTCTGGTAATAACCAAGGATCAACCAAGGACGAACCAAGGACGAACCAACCTACCACCTGCCTTACGCAGGCGGGTATCCCACTTATTCCGGTGGATGCGGTGGCTGGCTTCAATGGAATTGATTCGCCTACCATACAGATACACGACTGCCAACGCTATCTGGTACCCGAATTTCAGCAGCTTAATGCTGAGTTTATGATCCGCGTGAGTGGTTCCAGCATGTACCCTAAGTATTCCAGTGGCGACATACTGGCATGTCGCAAACTAACCTCGTACAACTTCATTCAGTGGGGCAAGATCTATGTGATTGACTCCGAACAGGGTGCTATGGTGAAGCGCCTCTTTCCGTGTGATGAGGATACGGATTATGTCATTTGCAAGTCGGATAACCCAAACTATCCGCCCTTTGAATTGCCCAAAACTGAGATCCGTTCGCTGTCTATAGTCCTCGGTGCAATCCGCTTCGAGTAGGAAAAATTTCCATATATTATAATAGGGTGCAGCTCTTATAGGGTTGCACCTTTCATTTTACCCTGAAATAGCCATTTTTAGACCTTTCAAGTAGGCAAAAATCGTTAAAATGCTGATTTTGTGCGTATTAACTACATTTTTCGTGCAAAAAAAGGTACTTAAAGGGGGTGATTCGCGTTATTTTTGGTACATTAAGGTATGTTTGTTCCTGCACAAAAAGTGCATTAAAGGGGTCTATACTCCAAACTTTGGTATCTTAAAGGGGGTTATTCAGAGGGGGGTAATTCCGAGTTTTGTCCGCCCATTTGTCCATCCATTTGTACATCCAATATGTCCACCCATTGCGAAAATTGGGTGTTTTTACACCATGCCTATACCGCCAAAAAGTGCCCAATTAAACCCCTTTTAACGCCCAATTAAACGCCCTTTAAGGTACCACTTTCGTGACACCAGCGATAGGATTGTGCATGTGGATTTCGGTACCATAGCCGCAGCCGTATGCACTTGATTGAGCGGTTTTAGGGATATAGTACTGGACATTTCCTTTTGGCTTCCTGTGCGCTGTTTATGCGTACCGCAGCCGTTTGTACTACAAGACAGGAAACATCGCCTTAAATGCGCTAAAAATGAGCAATTTAGACACTTCTTTCGCGCACGCGTATGTGCGTAGGCGTTGCGTGTTATATAATAGGGAGAATGGCGGTCGTTTTGAGGGGTGATTTAGGACATTTGTGGGACATGATTGTGAGAGTGGTTGTAGTGTTTGATCCGCAGCGTTTTGTGGTGTTTAATTTCGTTGTGCCAAGCCCATGCCAAGTGAATGCCAAGTAAATGCACAAAAAAAGGAGGCGTTTAACCTCCCTTATGCCAAGTAAATGCCAAGTAAATGCACAGTTATGCACAATTCATTTTATCGCGCCATATTGCATAACTCCCTCATAACCAATCAAAAGACCATTTTACGCTATGCACCTTTCATTTTCCTGCCCATAAGAATGCCAATAAACCACTAAAAAAATAACGGCTAATTAACGGCGTTAAAATCCTAAATTAACGGATTTTTAACGGGAAACTAACGGATTGAAGGAAAGATGTACCACTTTTAGGTGCATCTTTTTTTTTGTTGTACCTTTGCACTCGCAATCGACAAGCTGGCCAGCCATTCGTTGCAAAAAAAATATTAATTATTAACTATTAACTATTAATTGACATGACCAACGAATTTACAGGTCGCCTAGTCCACATCGGACAGACCGAACAGTTTGAAACGCGCGAAGGCAAGAAATTTACCTCACGAGAAATCACACTCGCTA
>JAZQSZ010000182.1:0-3431 GCA_045630365.1 Paludibacteraceae bacterium
GAGGTGCCTTTCCTTTTCCGTAGCGGACAAGTGCCTGTGGATGTGGCTTTTCTCAATGTCAGCGAACCCGACGAGAATGGCTATTGCTCTTATGGTATTAGTGCCGATATTGCTTTCTCGGGAGCAGAATGTGCTAAGACCGTCATCGCACAGGTCAATAAGTATATGCCTCGCACGTTTGGCGATCCGGTTATCCATGTGAACCAGATTGCGGCAATGTGCCGTGGTGATGAGGAACTCATCGAGGTGCCAACCCCTGTTCCAACGGAGGTAGAAACTCGCATTGGTAATTTCATTGCCAACGAGATCCCTGATGGCGCTACATTGCAGATTGGCGTTGGCGGTATCCCTAATGCGGTCATTAACGCTTTGGGCAATCACCAGCACCTCGGACTCCATACTGAGGCTATTACCGATGGCGTTTTGCCACTTATCCAGAAGGGTATTATCGATAACTCCCTCAAGAAGATTTACCCTGGCAAATCCCTTGGTAGTCTGGTACTTGGCTCCAAACATTTGTACGAATACATGCACAACAACGAGGACTTCGTTATTCGCGACGTGGCCTTTACGAATGACCCACAAAATATCCGCCAAAACCCCAAAGCGATGGCTATTAATTCGGCCATTGAGGTGGATTTGACTGGTCAGATTTGTGCCGATTCGATAGGCGAGACCATCATCTCTGGCGTGGGTGGCCAACACGATTTCATGTACGGTGCTGCCCTTTCTGAAGGTGGCAAATGCTTCATTGCTTTGCCTAGTATGACGAGCAAGGGCCAGAGCAAGATTGTGGCCAATTTGGCACCAGGTGCAGGTGTAGTAACCACTCGTTTCCAAGCGCAGTATATTGCTACGGAGCATGGTATTGTTTACTTGCGTAATCTGCCATTAGCAGAGCGTGCTAAGGCCTTGATTAGCATAGCCGATCCATCGGTACGAGAGGACTTGGAACGCGCCGCTGTAAAACGATTTGGAATAGGATTCTTAAGACTCAAATAATCAAATGAAAGCATTTGTTTTTCCTGGACAAGGAGCCCAATTTTCAGGCATGGGCAAGGACTTGTATGACAACTATACTGATGCTCGTCAGATGATGCTCCAAGCCAATGATATTCTTGGCTTTAGCATTACCGATATCATGTTCGAAGGCTCAGACGAAGACCTCAAACAAACCCGCGTGACACAACCCGCAATATTCTTGCATTCGGTCATTTCTGCCCGATTGATGACTACTCATACACCTGATATGGTGGCAGGTCATAGTCTAGGCGAATTCTCCGCTCTAGTAGCAGCAGGAGTCTTAGGTTGGGAAGATGCTCTTCGCTTGGTCAGCGAGCGTGCTTTGGCTATGCAAGAGGCATGCGAATTGCAACCTGGCACCATGGCCGCTGTCTTGGGTATGGCAGACGAGCGAGTAGCCGAGATATGCAATAGCATAGAGGATGTGGTTGTGGCCGCTAATTTCAACTGCCCAGGTCAGGTGGTTATCTCGGGATCATTGTCAGGTGTGGAGCAAGCATGTGTTGCCCTGAAAGAGGGTGGAGCGAAGCGTGCTTTGAGATTGCCGGTAGGTGGTGCATTCCATTCGCCATTGATGCAACCAGCCGCAGAGCGATTGGAGAAGGCTATTTTGGCCACCACTTTCCACGCATCTAATTGCCCAGTGTATCAGAATGTTAGCGCTAAGGGTGAGACGGATAAGGATGTTATTAGGCAGCAGTTGTTGCAGCAGTTGACATCGCCTGTTCGTTGGACACAAAGTGTGGAGCAGATGATTGCCGATGGCGCAACGGAGTTTTACGAATTTGGTCCGGGTGATGTGCTTAAAGGCTTGATTAAGAAGATCAACTCTGCGGTCCTTGCAGAGTGATGTTTGTACAATCTAAAAAATAAATTATAAAAAATCACCTAATTACTTGTGTAATTAAAAAAAAAGTAGTAATTTTGCAGGCAATTTTAAGAAATTGCAAAAAAGATGGCGATTGAACGCAACATAGTACAAATTCCGGCTCTGGTGGATCTTCACGTCCACTTCCGTGAGCCGGGTTTTTCGTATAAAGAAACTATCCTTACTGGCAGTATGGCAGCCGCCGCATCAGGTTATAGTGCGGTATTCACCATGCCTAATCTCAATCCTGTTCCAGACACTTTGGAGCATTTGCAAGAGCAACTTGATATCATCCGTCGTGATACCTATACGGGTGTCTATCCCTATGCGTCTATCACCGTAGGTCAAAAAGGTGCTGGCGAACTAGTGGACTTTGAGGTCTTGGCTCCTTATGTGAAGGGATTCTCAGATGACGGTCGTGGCATTCAAGATGAGGGACTTATGCGCGAGGCTATGCTACGCTGTCGTGCGGTAGATCGTGTCATGGTGGCTCATTGCGAAGTAGAGAGTTTGCTCAATGGCGGCTATATCCACGCTGGTGAGTATGCTAAAAACAACAACCACCGTGGCATCGTGTCTGAGAGCGAGTGGCAAGAGATAGAACGCGACATCCGTCTAGTAGAAGAGACAGGGTGTCGTTTTCATATTTGCCATATCTCTACCAAAGAGTCTGTGGAACTGATTCGCCAAGCCAAAGCCAAAGGACTACCTGTGACCTGTGAGACTGCACCACACTATTTGCTCCTCTCTGACAAGGACTTGCAAGAGGATGGCAAGTGGAAAATGAATCCACCTCTTCGCGCAGAGGAAGATCGTCTTGCGCTCATTGAGGGTATCAAAGATGGCACGATTGACTGTATCGCTACCGACCACGCACCTCATAGCGAAGAGGAGAAGAGTAGGGGCTTGGAGAAAAGTGCTTTTGGTATTGTAGGAATAGAAACAGCATTCCCACTTATGTACACCCATTTTGTTAAGACGGGTATCATTACCTTCGAGCGTCTGATTGAACTTATGTCCACCAACCCTGCTCGTATCATCGGTATCGACAATAGCAACTCCTTCGCTTACTACGATTTAGATGCTTGTTATAAGATTGATCCTGCGAATTTTCTTTCTATGGGCAAAGCAATGCCATTCGAAGGTTGGGAGGTTTATGGCAAATGTGTGAAAACGGTTGTGAATGGCGTGACGGTGTATAACAATAGCTCCTACTCGCCCGATGGGCTCGAGAAATCTAAATAAATCTTTATCGCATAGCTGGTGATTTTATTACAACCGCTCCCATACGGTCGCTGAATCTTCAGTAAATGCAGACAAAAATAAACGAAGTATAATGACGACTCATGAATTATCATATCAAATTAGAGGTGCGGCTATGGAAGTGTACAACACCTTGGGTCCTGGTTTGTTAGAGTCTATTTATCATAAAGCGATGATATATGAACTTCAATCAAGAGGACTTAGTGTGAAATCAGAAGTGCCCGTTGAAGTGCATTATAAAGGAGTTTTGATTGAAAATTCATTGCGATTGGATTTG
>JAZQSZ010000183.1:0-17460 GCA_045630365.1 Paludibacteraceae bacterium
TTGGTAGATCCTGCACGTAAGATTCGTATTGGTAACAAATTGTTCTTTGACGAGGATGCCACTATTGTTGCAGAAGTAATTGATAATACTACTTCTCGTGGTCGTACTTTGCGTTTCTTGACGGACTATGTGGGAGATGAATTTGTACAAAACTTATATGCAATGGGTGTGACTCCATTGCCAAAATATATCCGTCGTCCTATGGATGAGGATACTTTGGCTGCCTATGAGGAAGTGTTTAGTGACTTGCCTGTGGATGAGATGGATGAGGAACGCTATCAAACCATCTTTGCTGAGAAAATAGGTGCAGTGGCTGCTCCTGCTGCTGGTTTGCATTTCTCTAAGAACTTGCTTAAACGTCTCGAGATTAGAGGCGTAGAAACATACACCTTGACTTCACACATGGGATTGGGTAACTTCAAAGGTATTGAAGTAGAGGATTTGTCCAAGCATAAAGTAGAGAGTGAGCAAATTAGTATTCCTGCTGAATTAGTGAATGTAGTGGATAAAGCTCACGAAGGAGGTAAGAGAATTTGTGCGATTGGTACAGAGGTTATGCGTGCTTTGGAGCATGTGGTTGGTACCAACGGACAAATTAAAGCTTATGAAGGATGGACAAACAAATTTATCTACCCTCCATATAGCTTTACAGTTGCTAATGCTTTCTTTGTGAATTTCTATATGCCAATGTCTACTCAGTTGATTATGGTAGCAGCATTTGGCGGTCAGGAACTAGTGATGAAGACTTACAAAGAGGCTGTGAAAGAGGGATATCGCTTTGGTGATTATGGCGATGCAATGTTGATCCTCAATGATTAACATTTGGAACTCTTATAACTTTTGAACTTTTAGAACTTCCCCCTATGCAAGTTCGTATAGATGAGAGTTGGCGAGAGGTCTTGCAAACGGAGTTTGATAAACCTTACTTCGAGATGCTGACGGACTTCGTTCGTCATGCTTATCGTACCACGCAATGTTTCCCACCTGCGGGGCAGATTTTTCGTGCATTTGACCTTTGTCCTTTTGACAAAGTGAGGGTGGTTATTATCGGTCAAGACCCTTATCACGATGTTAACCAAGCACATGGTTTGTGTTTCTCGGTGCAAGACGGTGTGAAGATACCACCTTCTTTGGACAATATATACAAGGAGTTGAATCGTGATTTGGGCAAACCAATCCCAACCTCTGGCAATTTGACCCATTGGGCAGAGCAAGGTGTATTACTCCTGAATGCTACCTTGACAGTTGAGGCGCATAAGGCAGGAAGTCACCAAGGAAAAGGTTGGGAAGAATTGACGGATGCCGCTATTATGGCGCTGAATGAAAAGCGTGAGAAGATTGTCTTTATGTTGTGGGGAAGTTATGCTCAACGCAAGGGTAAGTATATTGACCGTCGTAAGCATTTGGTCTTAGAGGCGGTACATCCAAGTCCCTTGAGTGCATATCGTGGTTTTATAGGTTGTGGACACTTCTCGCAAGCGAATAATTACCTTCTGCAGCAAGGATTGTCTCCTATTGCCTGGTAAACCACCTTTAAAACTTTTAAAACTCTTAAAACTTTTTCAACCATTGAAGACCCTCCTCCTCATAGATGCATATGCGATGATCTATCGCGCATATTATGCTTTTATCCGTGCGCCACGAATGAACTCGCGCGGAGAGAATACTTCGGCTATTTTTGGTTTTGTAGTAACGCTAGAGGACTTGATCAAACGCGTGAAACCTACTCATATGGCTGTGGCGTTTGACCCTGCAGGTCCTACCTTCCGCCACGAGGCTTATGAGCAATACAAGGCACAACGACAAGAGACGCCAGAGGATATCCGTTGGGCTGTTCCTCGTATCAAACAACTGCTGGAGGCAATGAATATCCCTGTGTTGGATGTGCCAGGTTATGAGGCAGACGATGTGATTGGCACCTTGGCGCATCAGGCAGAGAAAGAGGACTTTGAGGTGTATATGGCGACTCCAGACAAGGATTATGGGCAGTTGGTAACAGAGAAAATCTGGATGTATCGGCCACGCCATACGGGAGGTTTTGAGAAGTTAGGTCCACAAGAAGTGTGTGAGAAATATGGTATATCTCATCAGTCACAAGTGATTGATCTACTCGGATTAATGGGTGATAGTAGTGATAATATCCCGGGTTGCAAAGGAGTGGGCGAAAAAACGGCTGTGCAACTCTTGCAACAGTTTGGATCAATCGACAATCTACTTGCGAACACCGACCAATTGAAGGGTGCTTTGCAACGTAAGGTACAGGAGCAGGTGGAGGATATCCGTTTCTCTTATTTCCTGGCGACCATTAAGACCGATGTGCCAATTGAATTTGATGCGCAAGCACTTGTGTGTCAAGAGAAAGATTGGGATAAATTGGCGCCCTTGTATAGAGAATTGGAGTTCAACTCGTTGTTAAAGCAAGCGCCAAATAACGAGGAGAAAATTCAAAATTCAAAAAAGAAACCAGAGGCAACTTTGGACTTGTTTGCAGCATTCGAAACCGATACCACTCCGTTACCACTACGGAGGGATAACGGAGGGATAACGGAGGAAGAGCAAACTCCTCAAGAATCATTAGAGGGACGTTTAGTGAGTTATTTGCTAAATCCAGAGGTGGCATATAATCCTGCTCAACCTATTCAATGGGAGGCATTGAAAGCAGATTCTGCCTTGTGGAACTTGTAC
Source organism: Paludibacteraceae bacterium (assembly GCA_045630365.1). GTDB lineage: Bacteria > Bacteroidota > Bacteroidia > Bacteroidales > Paludibacteraceae > Colicola. The sequence continues at coordinate 2,686 of JAZQSZ010000183.1, forward strand.
AATGAGGTGGAATTGCCATTGGCAGAAGTGTTGCGTGAGATGCAGCTAGCGGGTGTGCGTGTGGACGTGGAAATGCTTAAAAAGGCAGAAGAGCAACTCAGCAAGGAATTAGCAACCCTTGAGCAAGGGATATATACGGCTGCAGGTGTGACATTTAATGTCAATTCGCCCAAACAGGTAGGCGAGGTGTTGTTCGATCAACTGAAATTGGATGCCAAAGCCAAGAAGTCTAAAACGGGACAATATTCTACATCGGAGGAAGTGCTTTTGGGTTTAAAGGGTAAACACGAAGTGGTAGGAATGATACTAGAATATCGTGAGTTGAAGAAACTGATTTCTACCTATATTGCGGCATTGCCAACCTATATAAATCCTGAGACAGGAAAAATACATACGACATATAATCAGACGGTTACGGCCACGGGACGATTGTCTTCCTCTAATCCAAACTTACAGAATCTGCCTATTCGTAGTGAGCGCGGACAGTTGATTCGTCAGGCGGTTATTCCAGATGAGGGTTGTCTGTTCTTGTCTGCCGACTATTCGCAGATTGAACTAAGATTGATGGCGCATTTCTCGCAGGACCCACATATGCTGGAGGCATTTCGTTCGGGACAAGATGTGCATGCTGCTACGGCCGCTAAGATCTTTGGCGTAACAATCGAGGAAGTAACCAAAGAGCAACGCCGTCAAGCCAAAACTGCTAATTTTGGTATTATTTATGGTATTTCTGCTTTTGGTCTAGCGCAACAATTGGATTGCTCTCGTTCGGAGGCAAAGGCTTTGATTGATGGTTATTTTGCCGCATTTCCGGGTGTGATTGATTATATTGAAAGACAAAAGGAATTGGCTCGTCAGCAAGGGTATGCCGTAACATTGTTCGGCAGAAAACGCTATTTGCCAGATATCGTGTCACATAATGCCACTGTTCGTTCCTTTGCAGAACGAAATGCGGTCAATTCGCCTATCCAAGGAACAGCAGCGGATATCATTAAGATGGCAATGGTGGCAATCAATAATCGCCTCAAAGCAGAGGGATTGCAAACCAAGATGATTATGCAAGTGCACGACGAATTGAACTTTAATGTGCCTGTGAATGAGGTGGATAGAGTAAAAGATATAGTCGTGAGTGAGATGCAAAACGTAGTGCATTTGACTGTTCCCTTGATCGCTGATTGTGGTGTAGGCAAAAACTGGCTAGAAGCGCATTAAGTAAACTATGTATAAACAAATATCGCGGGGATTGTCCCGCGATATTTTTTGGGGGGATTTATCTCCAAGTTGACACTTTGTGTTGTTCCCGCCACATTTACTGAAGATTCAGTGATGAGTTTTGGGTGTTCCCAAAACGAAGAGCGGTGGTAATATATTACGGAGTACCTCGTAAAAGCGCGGCAATAATGTGGCAAAAAGATTTATTAAGATTTCTGCCCAAAGGGCAAGGAGATAAAGTGTCAACATGTATATAGTTCCCTTTTTATTTGGTAGGGTAGTATTTATTTACTCTTGATTGGTTATCTCTTCTTGGGTTGCTCCCTCAGGAAGACCATAGTCATTTTCGCCTTCATCACCGGCGAAGAAGAGGAAGATGAAATTGACGATAGGACATAGAATCCACCAACCACTACGGTTAATGTCGTGATAACGACGGATTTGTACGCAAATAGTTGGTATCCAAATCAATAGGGAAAATCCCCAAGTAAGGATGGTTGAGGTGAAGGTTAGACCCATAAGTTTGTCTAAAATTACACCCAATAAACTAAGCGCAGTACTTGCTAAAATTGTAAAGAGATACCACCACCAATACTCTGAGCGACTTGCTCTACCTTGTGCGTTGAAGTAGTTTGAGAGAACATGTTCAACAGATTCTACGAATGTCATAATTTTGAAATATTAGATTGTTGTTCCTACTCACTTTTGGCTTTTCGGGTACTCCATTCAAACTTTGCTGCAAAGGTACAAAATTTATCTGATATTCACAACAAAAATGAGTTTTATTTGCAAATATACTTTTTTTTTTGTACCTTTGCACGATTTTGGAGGAGTGTGCATAAATATGAATAATTCACTCTCAAAATTGTTGTGCATTATAGAAAATTAAGCAAAATTTAATTAGCGGATATTTTATCAACTATATGGGAAAATTGAATGCGGTTTTGGTAGGATTGATTACCCCTAACCAAAATGAGGAACGAACAAAAGAATACTTGGACGAGTTAGCCTTCTTGGCGGACACGAATAATATTGCAGATGTTAAGCGTTTTGTGCAACGCCTTGACTATCCGAATACCACTACATATGTAGGTGAAGGAAAATTGCAGGAGATCAACGAGTATATCAAGACTCTGGCGGATACGGATGATTTTATTGATATGGTGATCTTTGACGATGAGTTGTCTCCTCGTCAATTGCGCAACATTGAGAAGGCCTTGAATGCGCATAACCAGAATGCGATTAAGGATAATCACGTGCAACCTGTGAGAGTGATTGATAGAACAATATTGATCTTGGAAATCTTCCTCAAGCGTGCGCAGACATCTTACGCGAAGACTCAAGTAGAAATGGCGCACTTGCAGTATATGTTGCCTCGATTGACTCGTATGTGGTCGCACTTGGACCGTCAACGAGGTGGTGGAACTACTAGTCGTGGTATGGGTGAGACGCAGATTGAGGCGGATAAACGAATCATCGGTCAGCGTATCGCGTTGTTGCGTGAGGAGTTGAAGAAAATTGACCGTCAGATGGCGACACAACGACAAAATCGCGGAAAAATGGTGCGCGTAGCCTTGGTGGGTTATACCAACGTGGGTAAGTCCACCATGATGAACCTATTGAGCAAGTCTGAGGTGTTTGCAGAGAATAAACTATTTGCAACCCTAGATACAACCGTGAGAAAAGTAACGATAGAGAACCTGCCATTCTTGCTGTCGGATACGGTAGGATTCATTCGAAAGTTGCCTCACCACTTGGTGGAGTCGTTTAAGTCCACCTTGGATGAGGTGAGAGAGGCAGATTTGTTGATTCACGTAGTAGATATCTCGCACCCAAACTTCGAGGAGCAATATGAGGTGGTGGAACAAACCATCAATGAGTTGTTGACCAAAGAGACTGAGGTCAAGGAGTCTGATCCATGGTCTAAGAAACAACATGGTAATCGTAAGAGCGAGAAAACCGTGGCGCAAATACCTAGAATCGTTGTGTTCAACAAGGTGGATGCGTTTACCTATACCCCAAAAGAGGAGGACGACTTAACGCCAATGAAGAGAGAGAACATCTCGTTGGACGAGTTGAAGAAGACTTGGATGTCGAAGTTGCATGATGACTGTATCTTTATTTCCGCAAGAGAGAAAACGAATATTGATGAGTTGAAAGCTCTGTTCTACGATCGTATCAAAGCGATTCATATTCAACGATATCCATATAATGATTTCTTATTCCAACAATACGAGTAGGATATGGCAATTCGTATAGAATACTTAAACAAACATATCGGCAGGCAACATGTGCTGAGAGATGTGAACTTGACCATTGGCGATGGTGAGGTGGTGGGATTGTTGGGTCCTAATGGTGCCGGTAAATCCACATTGATGAAGATTCTGGTAGGCGTCTGGGATGCCACTAGCGGAGAGGTGCAAGTGCCCAAGTCTGTAGGCTTCCTTCCTGAGCAAAATCCGCTCTATGAAGATATGTATGTCCGCGAGTATCTGCGCTTTTTCGTAGAACTCCGCACCCCAAAATCGCCGCTTCTACACTCTACACCCTACACTCTACACTCTACACCCTACACTCTACACTCTACACCCTACACCCTACACCAACTAGTCGAAGACCTCATCGAACGTGTGGGTTTGACCGCAGAGGCAAATAAGCGAGTGGGGCAGTTGAGTAAGGGATATAAGCAACGCGTAGGTCTAGCGCAAGCAATGATAGGTGATCCCGAGTTGTTGATCTTGGATGAACCAACCACGGGTCTGGATCCTAATCAGTTGGAGGATATTCGTGCGTTGATTCGTAAAATGGGTAAGGATAGAACGGTAATATTGTCCACACATATTCTGCAAGAGGTAAAGCAGATGTGTAGTCGAGTGATAATCATTGATCACGGTCAGATCAAGGTGGATAAGTCCATGAGCGAGATAGAAAACCTAGAAGAAACATTTAAAGAAGCAACGAGACATGAGTGATTTTGATATACGTAATCAGATGACGGAGAAGGAGCAGGATAATGCTCTCCGTCCGTTGTGCTTTGACGATTTTGCGGGTCAGTCAAAGATTGTCAGTAACTTACGCATTTTTGTGCAAGCCGCTCGTATGCGTGGCGAGAGTTTGGACCATGTGTTGCTCTTTGGCCCTCCGGGATTGGGTAAAACGACATTGAGCAATATCATTGCCAATGAGTTGGGTGTGGGCTTTAAGGTGACTTCGGGTCCTGTGTTGGATAAACCAGGCGATTTGGCGGGATTGCTCACTTCCTTGGAGGATAACGATGTGTTGTTTATCGACGAGATCCATCGTTTGTCGCCAATTGTGGAAGAGTATCTCTATTCTGCGATGGAGGACTATCGCATTGATATCATGATAGATAAAGGTCCTTCTGCACGAACGATACAGATTGATTTGAATAAGTTCACCCTGATTGGTGCGACCACTCGTAGTGGTTTGCTGACCAGTCCTTTGCGTGCTCGTTTTGGTATTAACTGCCACTTGGAATATTATGATTCGCATGTGTTGGCAGGTATTGTGGAGCGTAGTGCGCGCTTGTTGGGTATCCACATTGATAGCAAAGCTGCTGCGGAGATTTCGCGTCGTAGTCGTGGTACCCCTCGTATTGCAAATGCATTGTTGCGCCGTGTGCGTGACTTCGCGCAGGTGAAGGGCAATGGTGCAATCGATTTGGAGATCGCACGATATGCCTTGGAGGCGCTGAATATTGACACCTTTGGTTTGGATGAGATTGATAACAAGTTGCTCAGCACGATTATCGATAAGTTTAAGGGTGGTCCAGTGGGTCTGAATACTATTGCGACAGCGATGGGTGAGGATGCCGGAACGATCGAGGATGTATATGAGCCATATTTGATCAAAGAGGGCTTTATCAAGCGTACTCCACGAGGTCGTGAGGCGACAGAATTGGCATACAAACATTTGGGTAAAACGCCTATGGGCAGTAATGGACAACAAGAGTTGTTGTTTTGATGATGAAAAAGTACAAAGCAGTTTTTCTTGACTGGGATGACACGATAGGCGATTTCCATGGCGCTGCGGATTTGGCGTTAGCGCAGATGTACGAGAAGTATCAACTAGATCGATATTTTGCTTCCTTAGACGAGTTTGTGGGTTTGTACAAACCTCATAACCTAGAGTTGTGGGCGAAGTATGGCGAGGATAAAGTGACCAAGGAGTATTTGAGTTTGGATCGATTCCTATTCCCGCTGATGCATGGCAGCCTATACCCAAATGGTGAGACAGCGCAGGTTGTTCGTTTGGCAATGACGATGAGTGATGACTTTCTAGCTTTGACGACAGCGCATTTTTCGTTGCTACCAGGAGCGGAGGAGATTGTTCGTTATTTGGCAGAGAAGTATCCATTGACAATTGTGACGAATGGTTTTGTCGAAGTTCAGTACGAGAAGTTCGATAAGAGTGGTTTGAAAAACTATTTCTCGCATATCGTGTTGAGTGAGGAGGTAGGTTGTCAGAAACCTAATCCTCGTATTTTCGAGGAGGCATTGCGTTTGAATGGTTTGAGCGCAGATGAAGTGGTAATGGTAGGTGATTCTTGGTATTCGGATATCCAAGGTGCAATCAATGCAGGGATAGATCAGATTTGGGTGACAGGTAAATTGAGTGATGATTGCGCACCGACATATGCGGTAAAGTCATTGGATGAGATAAAGAGCATATTATAATCTGCCAATTTGGCAGTATAAGATACTTGGGCACAGATATTGATAGTATGAAAGTAAATTTTAAAAAGATTATGACAAAGAATAAAGATACAAAAAACGAAAGCCAACTCGTAGACAAAGAGTTGGAGAATGCAGCAATGCAAGCAGAAGAAACCACTGCGCAGCAAGGAACACAAGAAGAAAATGAACCTACTGAGGTTGATGTTTTGAATGCCAAGGTGGCAGAACTAGAAGCGCGTGTGGCAGAATTAGAAGATTTGAAACTCCGCCAAATGGCAGAGTTTGATAACTTCCGTCGTCGTACCAACAAAGAGAAACTCGAGTTGATGACTACTGCGGGCGAACGTATCTTCTGCGATATGTTGCCTTTGGTGGACGACTTTGAACGTGCCAAAGTGGCAATGGCAAAGAGTGAAGATATCACTGCTGTTCGTGAGGGTATTGATTTGATTTATAATAAGTTTATTGCATTCTTAGGAGCCAATAACGTAAAGGCAATCGATACAACCAACGCAGATTTCAATACCGATTTGCATGAGGCAATCACCACTTTTGCTGCGGGCGAGGATAAGAAAGGAAAGGTCATTGACTGCACACAAACAGGTTACACACTTGGCGAGAAGGTGATTCGCTTTGCAAAAGTGGTTGTTGGCGAATAATTCATAATTCAAAATTCTTAATTCAAAATTCGGAATTATGGCAGAGAAAAGAGATTATTATGAGGTGCTAGGAGTGGGTAAGACCGCGACTGCAGACGAAATAAAAAAGGCCTACCGCAAGAAAGCGGTACAATATCACCCTGACAAGAATCCAGGTGACAAGGCTGCGGAAGAGAAGTTCAAAGAGGCTGCAGAAGCCTATGAGGTGCTATCTGACCCACAGAAACGCCAACGCTATGATCAGTTTGGTCATGCGGGTATGGGTGGCGCAAGCGGCTTTGGTGGCGGCGGAATGAACATGGAAGATATCTTCTCGCAGTTCGGTGACCTATTCTCTGAATGGGGCATGGGCGGTGGGGGTTTCTCCAGTTTCTTTGGCGGTGGCAGTCGTGGTGGCGGTCAGCGCGTTCGTAGAGGAAGCGATCTGCGTGTGCGTGTTCGTGTTACTCTAGAAGAGATTGCCGCAGGTGTGGATAAGAAGATCAAGGTGAAGAAACTGGTCAATTGTTCTCATTGTAATGGTTCAGGTAGTGCAGATGGCAGTCAAGGTGAGACCTGTCCTACCTGTAACGGAAGCGGACGCGTCGTGCAAGCGCAACGCGGTATCTTCGGTATGATGCAGGTACAGAGCGAGTGTCCAACTTGCCATGGCGAGGGTAAAATTATTAAGAATAAGTGTTCGCATTGCCAAGGTGAAGGTGTTGTGCGCGAGGAAGAGGTTATTGATATTCATATTCCAGCAGGTGTGACTGGTGGTATGCAAATTCCTGTACAAGGCAAGGGTAATGCTGCTCCTCGTGGCGGTGTTAATGGTGATTTGTTGGTACTAATCGAGGAAGAGGAACACAAGGATTTCTTGCGCGATGGTAGTGATTTGGTTTATAACTTGCTACTAGATATGCCTACGGCTATCTTGGGTGGACAAGTGCAGATTCCTACCTTGCAAAGCGAGGCAAAAATCACGATAGCTCCTGGTACACAACCCGGCAAGGTGTTGAGAATGAGGGGTAAAGGATTGCCAATGATTGATCAATATGCTCGCCAATATGGAACAGGCGATATGCTAATCAATGTGGGCGTTTATATTCCTGAACATTTGAATAAAGAGGAAAAGAAGGTAATCGAACAATTGAAGCAGAGCGAAAATATTCGCCCTGGAGCAAGTGATAAGAAGAACTTCTTCAAGAATCTGTTTGGATGAAAAGATTAGTACTTTTGATTACAATAAGCCTCGGTATGCAGTTGCATGCTGAGGTTTTTCCGTCTTTTGGTGTGGATAGCGTAGGAAGTGATTTCTTTCGCGAGTGGTATGTAACCAATGATTTGATCCACTATTTAGATAATGGTTCGGATAATGTCTTTTATGAGGCGGAAACTACGGGCGAATGGAATATGCCTGATCAAAAACTATTTTCTATAGCGGGCAATCCCTATAAGTGGAACAAATATTATCTCAATGGTTTTCGCATAGATAATCGTTTTCAGGTAGGTAGCATGCTGTATCATGCTGATATGAACGATCATAGTTTATATGTAGATTATCATAATGGAACTTTATTATTGCAGACCGATTCTATTCGTAGAAATTTAGCACAGCTTACTTATAACCTAGGTCGTGTTGGCAATGACGTGTCATGGGGTACAAAAGAGTTAATCAACCTGTTTCATAAGTCGGCATCGGAGCGTAACATGCCTGGAAATGATTTGAGTAGGCGTGCCTTTATGCGTGGAGCTGGAGAGTTAGAAGCAGGGTATGGAATTTCCGCTTTTGGTAAGAACTATCACCAACATGTATATGCAAATCTGGGTGCGCGCAGCGTAGTGTATTTTAATCAAAAGGGGACGGCAGGCATGTATGATGCAGGATTTTATCAGGTGCAAGTGGATGGCGAGTTGCCATTGCCAAAGAATAAGGTCGTGGATCAGTTATACTATTTGTTTAATGCTACATCGCGTGAAGATTGGGGTTCAGAGTTTGTCTATAATGACAATGAAGTGGCTCATTTAGAGGCATATAGTTTGTCGCTCTATGGCAAAAAGGATTACGGTCGTCGTGGACGATTGACCACAGGTGTCACTTGGGCATTGTCTGATATCGCCAAACAAAATGCTTCTTTCGCCCGTAATCTGGTGGATCAGGATGGTGAAGGTTTTGAACCGTATTATGCCGATGGAGCACTCAACGAAGTGAATTGGGCAGTAAATTATTCCTATGATATTTTGCCTTGGTTGCAACTGAAATTGGATGCTTATAATTCCTTGTTACATTGGTCGCCTTCTGCAACGAATTGGACAACAAGCACATACTACCAACGCTACAATGACTCCTTGCCAACGCAGTTGTACACCTACCAATGGGAGTTGCATGCATTTACCAGTGGACTGTTGGAGAATGCAATGACGGTGGAAGCAAAGACACGCCTGCTCCCATGGCTTGAAGTGCAGGGGCGCTTGGGTGTCTCCCTTGACGGAATATTGCTTAGTGGCGGGAAAAGTATTGTTTCACCCAACTGGCTTATGCAGGCAGCGGTGTATATGAAGCCTAAAAAGTGGTTTGAGATGACTATCTCGCTGAGCAAACACCGCTCTACCTACACTTGGGACGATATCCGATTTATGTCAGATGATTATATGAATGCCCAAGTGCGCTATACTAAAACAAGCGAGTTGGCTTCCACTACAGGCGGTCGTTATCATCATTGGGAGAAGTATCTCAGACAACCTTCGTATGTGATATTGGACTTACCATTTAAGTTTACATTGGGGCGCCACGAGATCAGTATGCTGCAAAGTCTGCGTCTATACTATGATCTATGGATAACCCAATATGACCAATCGCCTGAGAACTATGGTTTTTATCAGGAGCACACTACTACCGTAAAGGATAAAGGTGAGTCGTGGACCGTGACAAATCCTATATACTTTGAGAATCCAGGCGAGAAACATTATGTGGTAGGGTATGAGAATAAGGACCTATTGGGAGGTAACTTCTTCACAAACAAACCATTATACTTGTCTTCTGTGGTGAAGTATGCGTACAATGGTAAGAAGGTGTTTTTTAGTTTGAGTTGGCAATCCTATCTCATGAGCGGTTTGTCTGCTTTGGGTAATGGTGTACAAAGTAATAATATTGGTATCTTATCAGAGTCTACAGCTAACCCTAATACATTCCTTAACGAGAAAAACACAGATGGTGCATATCGCGCATCTGGCAGAGTGGATCAGGACCGCTCGTTCATAGCGCGTATTCAGTTGGGCTATAATATCACGCCTAATTGGGGAATTCACCTGAATTGTAAATTTAAGGATGGAACTCCAATTACTAATTTCCGTACATTGTCCTATACTGATGGTCAGGGGAATACGCAGTTGGCAGTATGGAACGCAGATACCAAGGGTATTAATTTATCTGCTTACCACTTTGGAAAACGCAAGGATGCATTTTTTAATATAGATGTGCGTCTGCGCTATAGAGGCCACATTCGTCAGGTTCCGATAGAGGCAGAGGTAATGTGCTATAATATCTACGACTTTGGAACTGAGTTGTTTGAGTTTAATTTCGACGAAGATATGGAGCATGCTCGTCGTGCGATGGTGCTCAATATCCCTCGTGGAATGATGTTTACTTTGCGTGCTGGACTCGGTAAAGAGGTGAATAAGTGATGAGTGAGTAGGGAGTGCTCTAACTATATGGTCGTTGTTTAGACTTTCTTGTGTTTGTGCCATCGCATTTTCAGCACCAATCTTACGCATTCTTCTTCGTCATAACCTCGTACCTGTGCGTATGCGCGTGCGGTGGTGGCTAACGCATGAGAATCTGTGTCTATGCGTTCAAAGTTTCGGCAACCCTTGTGGCAATCAATATGTTGATTAAAGCGCATACGATTCAGATCTACCAGTTGAAAGTCTGCTCCTTGGTCTGTTGGTTCGAACAAGACATTTCCCATGGAGTAATCAGCGTGTAGCATCCCCTTCTCATGCAATTGAGCTGTGAATCTGCCAAATGCAGCAAAAATGGCATCACGATGTGGGAAGTTGACATCTTTAATAACTTCCTTCAATACATGCCTACAAGGGGATTTGTGACTAATATAATAACTTTCGTTGAGTATTCCTTTTTTGCGTACTTCAATGTATGTTACCGGTTTGGGCGTCCAATCTCCTAAGCGTTGTGCGTAGATAAATGAGCGTCTTGCTTTGCTAGGAAAAATACTATAGATGATACGCTTGAATAGTGATGGCACGGCAAATGATTTTACTACGAAATCATCTTCTACAATTTTAATCGTATTGCGTTTTTGATACAACACCTCCTTGGAGTGAGAAAATAATTCAGGTAGGTTTTGCAGCAAACGGGTTAGTTTTTCCAATTGCTTGTTGCTCAATAAATAGTCTTTCCAATCCTTGCCGTTTTCATGCAAGAATGATCCACATCCATCTTTCTTGGCTTGCTGACGGGTCAAAAAGCGCTTCTCCATCTGCTGTGGACTGCGATATTGGTAGTGATCTACTGCAATGCATGTTTTGGCGCAACGACCTATAGGATGAGGGTAGCGCCATTTTTCACTCCATACTAGGTAAGGACTATGGCGCATGAATCTTCGCTCCTTTCGTTTTTCAGGCAGATAGTGCGTGATGTACTGACGATCAATAGCGAAATCACCCGTAAATGTATAAAGTTGTATATCTTCTTGCGTTAGTATATAGTCTGTGCTGATTTTTTTTACACAATTATATTTGCGGGGTAAACCGCCTAAGAATTCTCGTGGATCTTCGCTGAAAAACTCATCTGCATCCAATCTTACACACCACCAGTCGTCGCATGTCATCTCATGACGAAATGCTCGGAATGCCTTGGCGCGCAAACCAATATGGAAACCACCAGTATATTGGATAAATGCTATGACACGAGAGTCTTGTAAAGCCAATTCTTGTACTATCTCCCATGTTCCGTCCGTACTGCCATTATCCATTACGATGACTTTATCACTCCATTGGGCAGCAGCCAAAATGGAGGTACGGATAATATCAGCCTCGTTCTTGACAAGTAGCAAACTATATATCTTGAATGGTTTCATATCTTGTCTAATCGTTGGGTGATTTTCCGCCAATAATAGCGCAATGGATGGGTATATTTCAATCGCTTCCAAGGGCGTGATGCGTGTGGAAAATGTAGTACGGGGTTGTTCAACATCAGCAGATTGTGTAACCCTAAATTGAGCGACCAATGTGAAATAGTTACATCATACCAATTCTTGCTTGGATCAAGAAGTTGAAAATCGGCTTTTTGGAGCAGTTCGTTTGTCAGCAAAGTACAGCAGAAAGAGAATCGTTTCTTTGTGTCAATAGTCTTCTCGCCCAAGAAACGATAGCGCAAACGATGAAGATAGTGATATGGGAAATTATATATTCCCTCTTCATCCACAGTGACTGCCGCCACCATACCTACACCTGCTTGTACTTCCTCATGCATCCTAGTGAGTGTATCTGCTTTGATGATTACATCGCTCTCTACAATAACCAAATGACGCCCTGTTTCTAGTGCCTCTTGCTCGGCCAACTGCAATACCAATCGGTAATTAGGCGAAGGATGATCAGTGAGAGTAGAGAGATGAACTACTTGAATATTCAATTCCGATGCAATCTCATCCAAATGTCGTGCATTCTCAGGTGTCGAATTGTCGTCATACACGCAGAGTTGGTGCCCGCTATCGACTATTGCCCGAATGGCTCTTTCTGCAATCGCAATAGAGTCCTTGACGGGCATGATAATATGTAGTGGATTGTCTACCATCGTGTGATTATTCCTTGTTTGCGAATACTAAGCATGGCTCCAAATTGGTTGCCGTATTGTGTGCCAATATCTCCTGCCAGGGCCAGAGAAAATTCCAGCCCCCATGCTTTCTCAAATAAACGACTTACCTCTAACATTAGTGCCGTAGAATAACTTTTGCTAGGTTGTTGATATGTACCATAATTATTCACATGAGATGCCATTAATCGGTATTTGTATCCATAAATATTACCCCCAATGCCTGCAAAATGTGCGCGGACGCGACTATTATTGAGTTGTAAATATGGGTTTCCTATGATTGAACCGAAATAAGTCCATCCCTGTGGGTAAGCAGAGTTGTGATAATACGAATCTCTGCCTGCAAATATTAGACCATCCTTATCGTGTAAAGGACCAGATTGACTAGTCGTATTTAGAAATTCGTATGTTATTTGGTTAATAAATGGCCATTGGTCTTGTTGGATGTTGATTCCCCATAAACCATCTGCTGCATTCATGCCAAATCCAATAAATGTTGCACTCATATCTTCGAATAAGGATTGCCAGTATATTCTTGCCTGCCATCCATTTTGTTTGTAAGAGAGCGCAAGTTCTTGAAAACCAATATGATTACCTTGAGCGTTTAGTTGGTCACTGCTTGTGATTCCTCCCGAACGGAATAGAAATACATTCCATAAATCAGAGAAAGTGTTTCCATAATCAATCTCGCCTTTATATCCTCCCCATTGGGCCGCATGGTGCATCTCATAGGCCAGTGTAACCGGCCACTTGCCTCCTACACGCAAACCGATGAACTTGTGGTGCAGTTTCGTCTTCTTCACTTGACTTGCATCATCCAACCAACCATAACTCACTCCTCCCTTAATCTCCAAATAACCGTACAATCCAGGGAAGGCAATATAATCGTTGATTCCCACAGATACTCGGGGAACAGGATGTGCATTACCTGAGAATAGTAATCCTCCCATGCTCAGTATTCTTGATTGTGAACCATATACCGTAGGTTGAATACCTATGTTCACATCTACGATATATAGTCTTGCGTGAGCATAGAGTTGTTCGAAATATCCCGTAATGTCGTTGCTCCCAAATCTACCGGCCAATTGGACACCGAAATCATAATCCCACCATCGAGTAGGATGAGTGGCGGGTTTGGTTATTCCTATGCTGATGTTCCCACTGTGAGGAGAATGAGATATGTTCCCATTTTGATTCGCACGCAGTAAAAACGGAGTCTGCTTGCCCGATGAGGATACGCCAGATATATATCCATGATATAGGATTGTGTCGGCAGCTGTTGTCGTATCATTGATAAGCAAAGGCCACCAATCCCATCGTTGAGCTGACAAGATGCTAGCCCAAGTACAAAATAATACTATGATAATCTGCCTATTCTTCAATTCGATACCAACAATTTTGTATATTTCCTTCTGGAGTTTCGCCCATTCCTACGAATATCTGTCCATTCACGCTGGCTACAACCATGTTTTCTGCTTCGTATGGCATGTTTCCAACATATTCCCACACATTTTTTTCAGGATCATAGCGTTGGATGCTGCTATAGAAAAAACCAGTTGTCAATGTGTCACCATAGTGGCGCCCTCCTACGAGATAGATGTATTCATCTGTTGCGCAGCAATTCGTGGCATTTCGCCCGGGACCTAAAATATACTTGCGTGGCACCAACTTTTGCTGATCGGGATACCATTCTGCCCAAAAACGCAGACTTCCATGGTTGAATCCTGTACCTACGAAATGTCTTCCTTGGCAACTCGTTCCTACTACATCCATCGCACGAGGTATGCTCAGTGGAGCATGGACATCCATTTTCTCCCACTTGTCTAGCTCGATATCATAGCGATATATATCTTGCGTGAATTGTCGGTAAAAACCATAGAGCGCATAGATACATCCATCTCCTTTGATAAGGCAGTTTTTTACAGTGGTGTTGGCAGGAAAATCTGCCAGGCGTTTCCATTCCTGCGTAATGAGATCATATTTCCAAAAGTCGCGCAGATAGTTTGTGTCGCGATATAATGCACCTGCAAATCCCAATCCGATGTATGCGCAGTCGTCTATCACACAGGCGCTTGACGATACGCGTGCTGCTATGGGAGTGCGACCCAATGAGGTCCATTGATCGGACAATGTATTGTATTCCCACAACTGATTGCTATATATACCCGCCTTGTTTCGTCCCCCAAATAAATATACAGAATTGTTATGAGCAAAACAACTACCAGCAGCTATTGCTTCTGGCATAGGAGCACATTCATCCATCGTAATAAGGGGGAGTTCTATATCTTTATGACACGAAGTGCCAACTAGAATCATGAGTAATATGTAGCACCATTTACTCCTCACTTCTTGTCTTCTTTTTCAATTCAAAATCGCGACCCAAGTAGTTCTTTCT
>JAZQSZ010000184.1:0-14599 GCA_045630365.1 Paludibacteraceae bacterium
TTCATCTCCCACATAGTCCGTCAAGAAACGCAAAGTACGACCACGAGAAGTAGTATTATCAATTACTTCTGCAACAATAGTGGCATCCTCGTCAAAGAACAATTTGTTACCAATACGAATCTTACGTGCAGGATCTACCAACACATCCCAATAGCGATTTTCGTGTTGCAATTCACGCAATAAGAACACCTCGATATTGGCAAGGGTCTTCTCTTTTTGAGCATATAGTCGAGCAGGGAATACTTTTGTATCATTTGCTACAAAGATATCACCCTCATCAAAATAAGAAGCTAAATCATTCATCATTTTATGCTCAATCACTCCCGTCTTGGCATGCAATACTAACAAACGTGCCTCATCACGAAAACGACTTGGGAACTGAGCAATCAATTCCTCTGGTAATTTGAATTTGTAATTACTTAATCTCATTATCTATCAAGTTTGTAAATTGTTCAAATGTCATACAATTCTCCACACGAATATCCCCTACTCTTGTTCTACGCAGCGCTATCAAATGTGCACCACTCTGCAAACGCTGACCAATATCTCGCGCCAAGGCACGAATATATGTTCCTTTAGAGCATACGATACGCAACTCTAATTGCATTTTCTCTTCGTCAAAACCCAGAATCTCTATCTCATCTATTACGAGTAATTTGGCTTTGAGTTCGACTTCCTCACCTTGACGAGCCAGTTTATATGCTCGCTTACCATCTACCTTAACGGCTGAAAACATCGGTGGTACTTGCCATTGTTCTCCTTCAAAAGTAGGGATCACCTCCTCAACTAATGCACGTGTGATATGTTGCGTAGGATACGTAGCATCGATTTCTTTTTCTAGGTCAAAACTTGGAGTTGTTGCACCTAACTGCAACATTGCCACATACTCTTTTTGATGTGCTTGCAATTGATCTATCAGTTTGGTCTTTTTACCCGTACAAACCACTACGACTCCAGTTGCCAAAGGGTCCAAAGTACCCGAATGACCTACCTTGAGTTTCTTGACTCCTAGTTTCTTGCACAATAACCAACGTGCCTTACCCACCACATCGAAGCTGGTCCAACGATATGGTTTATCAAATGCCAATATTTCCCCCTCAACAAAGTCCATATACGATTGAGAATATACCTGCAAACAAGCAGTAAATAGCAAAGTATATCAACTTCTGGCGACGAACGATATTAATCATAAATCGGCATGCCAAGCAACCGGACACAAAAGCAGCCACAAAACCTACCAACAAAGGTAACATACCGATAGAGCTAGCGACCACATCGCCTGATAGCACATCTAATAATTCCAAAAATGCTTCACCCAAAATAGGAATTAACACCATCAAGAATGAGAATTTAGTCACACTCTCTTTCTTCACACCGCACAATAATCCTGTAGCAATAGTCGTACCACTTCGACTCAAACCTGGCAACACTGCTACTGCTTGTGCCAAACCAATAATAATGGCATCCTTATAACCCACCTCGTGTCCGACACCGGCACGACGTTTGCTCAACCACTCGCTAAAATACAATAACATCGCTGTGATACACAAGCAGATTCCCACTACGAGCAAGCCACTACCGAACAAGCTCTCCACTTGCTCCTTGAAGAACATACCCACTACAAATACAGGGATCATAGAGACCAATATCATGGCCACATAATTCTTATCCTCATTCCATTTAGGGGTAGTAAATGTTCCTTTGAAGAGTTGTGCCACCTCTTTCCATAGAATCACCAAGGTAGATAGTACAGTAGCAGCATGCACAACAATAGCAAAGGTCAAATTCTCTTCGCCTGCTGTTCCCAACAAGGCTTGTCCTATCTGTAGGTGTCCAGACGAAGAAACGGGCAAGAACTCTGTCAATCCTTGCACCAAGCCCAATATCAAAGCTTCCCACCAACTCATTTCTTACGAGGATTATAGAGTATAGCAAGTATCATTACAATAAACCCGAAAAATGCAATCATCGGTCCTACTGTAATTCTACGAGTGGAGAAGATATCTGGATTGAATTCTGTTGCGCCACTTGGTGCTCCCACCATTAGAGCAAAACCAATAATAATTATCACAACACTTATAGCAATTGCTATAGCATTTATTTTAGGTAGATTAAATTTCATACAACTTATTCGTTTTCATTCGTATGTATCGACCTGTAGCAGTCAATGACGCTAAGAATGTGATCAACAATCCACTTAGCAGTACCACACCAATGATAGTTCCAATTGTTATTTTATTCAACGGGAATAGATATACCCCTAATCTAGTACAACAATAATAATAGGTTAAAGCCAACATGCCGCAAGCGATTACTGCAGCTTGAACACCAATCCAGATATTTCGGCGAACAAAAGGCCATTTTATAACCCAAGGAGTCGCTCCTACCAAACGCATCGTATTGATAATAAAACGCTTGGAATATATCTGCAATTGAATAGTATTGCTAATCAATACCAAAGCTATCACCAACAACACGATTGCTACAACTAGCAAGGCTAGCAACACCTTATTCAAGTTCTTATCCAAAGCACTTACCACATCCGTCTGATATATGACTTTATTGACATAAGGCAAGGAGGAAAAACGTTCATCCAATTGTTGAATGCTATCAATTTGAGCATATGTTTCTTTCAGACGTATCTCAAATGCATCTGTCAAAGGATTATATCCCAAGAATTTCTGTGGATCTTCGCCTAAATTTTCAATATGCTCTTGTAATGCTTCCTCTTTTGAAATATAGCGTGACTCTAACACGAAAGGTGCTAGATCCACCATATTCTTCAAGCGAGTCACATCCTCCTGTGTAGCATCATTCTGCATAAGAACAGTTAATACCACATTTTCACGCACTTGACGCACCAAGTCTCGGGCAGAAAGGAGGACTATACACTCTAGACCTATCAAAAACAACACCAACGATACTGAGATCGTTGTTGTGAAATACATATTTAAAATTTTACGATGTTTCATTATGGAAGAAAGGGCGGTCCAAGCCCGCCCTATTTGTTAGTATTAATTAATACTCCCACAAGTCTTGCTCCACATTCAACAACTCTCTTTCGACACGCTCTTGCTCTTTTTGTATTTCCTCGTATGTCGTAGCCATCTCAGGAATCATTCTATTGTAGATATTACTGATACCTACTAGATATGAGGTGTACTTCTTTTGAGCAAAAAAGTCGTCAAAGGTCATACGCTTTGAATCGCTACCACGTGGAGTAACATACTGTTGTGCCATGTATGGGCGGAGGGAATCAAATGGCACCCAGAATAAGATCTGACCATACAATGCTTCCATCACTGGCATGTCTTCATACATCGTCACGTTATCAGCGTTCATTGGAGCGATTGCCAAAATCTTAGAATACATTCGTGAGTAGTGCTTGTCAAAGAAAATAATCTCTTGAACCATGTATTTCAATTGATTTTTAGCAAAACCTTCATATGAATAAGGATTAAAGGTCATCTTATCAGCAATTGAATCATAGTTCAACAGCATATAATCTGAAGTTGCAATATCACCATCACTTAGTTCTCCTGTTCTATCTGTGTTCAAGATAGTAGGAATTTCCGCCTTAGATAATGAACCCGCATTGAAATATGGTCTAATATCACCTACTGTATTAGATTTCGCGTAAATCTCCATGCCATTTTCAATTGCTCGCAACATAGTTCTAAACAATGAACTATATACAGGATCCTCTGCTGAAAGAGGAGTGTATAATTGATAATTTTGTTTAAAACGCATATCAATAATACGATACACCACACGTGACCATACCACGTCATCCGTACGGTGAAATACGTTGACTACAGCATTAGAATCCTCTCTCAACTCTTGAGTCTCGAGACGTACAATACCCATATCGTCAAAGAACGAATTAATACGATGTTGTGCATAACTCATTGCACAAGCGAGTAATGCAAGAATAACAATACTAACTTTTTTCATATTCTTTTCTATTGTCTATTATCTTAATTCTATTGGCAGACCGCGCAATTGGATTTCTTGTCCATCTGGTCCTTTAGCCTTTATATACATCAAGTTGATAGTATTACCTTGTTTCAATTTCTTGATTGCATCCAATGCTTTCTTATCAAAACGATCGCCATTGACTCTCAAAGAAACACCTGTTGGTAATTTAACTTGGAAACTTACAATATCAAATTTGGCTTGTACCAAACCATCTGCTCCATATGATGCAATGATCTTATTCTTAGGATTAGTCAATGCATTCAATGGGATTCGATCTTCATCTGTTGGCTCTCCATTGATTTCAAAATATGCATTAGGTGGAGGCAAGTTCTTTACTCGATAAGTGTGTGATCCCATCAACACAGCATTGCTTCCAATTTGAGCATATACTTCAATGGCCAAATTATCTGGTGAATTTTTACTTGGATTAATAACCCACACGTTTCCATCCTTTGTTATAGTGGCTTGATTACACTTCACATTTAACGAATTGCTACTAATACCAGGAACAGAGACAGAGAATTTATTCGCATAACCGCGATACATAATATTCAACTCTGTATTAGATATGGTCGCACTTGGTTCGCCTACTGTATATTCTCTCTCAAATGGTATGTATTGCATCACACCTTGTTGATCCATATAACCTATTTTACCAGATATTTTTTGTTGACCAACAGTATTAGCAACTACCTCGTACAAACCATTTCCAGCGATGCGTTGACCATTCACATAATACTCAGGAGCATTGGTAGAGTCAATTGCTGCTAAGATAATTTGTGCTTTGTACTTATTACCCTTCACCACATAATCCGAAGAAGGAATCACATAAGCATCAAACTTGTTTACACGCAAGTCGGTTGCGTCTGTTTGTGTCAACAAGAAACGAACAGCACGACCTTCAATATGACGAATATCACTTTGCAATTTAGTCAAAACAGTGATACAAGCACACATTGGCATCTCTTGGAACAAACTCTCTTCCCATGAAATAGAGTCGCCACTTGTGTTAACACTACGAGGGGTCACAAATGTCTGACGCAACTCCTCATCCACCGCAGGAGAGTCTCCTGTGATTTCAATCATAAAATCTCTATAGTCGTTAATCGCTCCTTTCAGTTTCTCGGCATTGCCCTCGTTGATAGCATAGCGTTGAGGGACATTGGTATCATCCTGTTTCTTCAACTCGCGAACGGTTGCATTTTTCTTCGCCTCTTTTCCATCGGCCTGTGCTACCATTTCGTCCTTAAAGTTTTGTACATAGTCATAAAAAGCAGTTGAGCTATTCTTAATCTCCATTGCTTTGTCATACCATACTTGCACTTTCTCAGGATTTTGATCCAATGCTACCTGGAACTGTCTATAAATGTCGCGGTTAGCTTCATCCATGGTCTCAATGGTTGCATGTAGACTGTCATCCACAGCTACATAACCATTCAGAATAGCTGCACTGACATTGAGCGCCAACATGGCGGTCAATACCAAGTACATCATACTGATCATTTTCTGTCTCGGGGTCTCCGGACAATTCTTTGCTCCACCCATATTATATATAATATATTAAGGTACGCGCGTTAAAGCGCATTCAACATATTACCATATACTTTATTCAAGTCTGCTACTTGATTAGCCAACTGCTTTGCACCCGCAGCATATGCCTCTTGACTCTTCAACGCCTCTGCTGCTACTGTATTCATTGTTTGCACATTAGCAACTAGAGTCTCTACTTGGGTTGTCACACCCGCTACTTTTTCTGTTTGAGCCTTATAAGCATCTACTTGAGATTGCAATGCATTGAGTTGAAGTTCGTATACAGCATTCAACTTTTGCAATTGTGCAGATACGGCTACCACCTGATTTTCATAGGTCTTAGTACCTGCCACCACTTTCTGCATATCCTCAGTCACTTGGGTATATGTATTGCCTAATTCAGCACTTTTCTCTACCACATTTTTGCCTGCTTGTGCAAATTGCTCTGCTGCTTGACTTGCTGCGTCCAATTTAGCTGTCAAATTATTGGTTGCAGTAGTCACAGTAGCCAACTCGCTCAATTGATTAGCCGTTTTAGCCAAGTTAGCGACACCTGCCTTCAATGACTCCAATTCCTTAGAATCCAAAGTAGGAGTAGTGGTTTCGCCACCACCAGCACCACCCAATAGTGTAGGACATGGACGTGATTTCATCTCCTCTATCAATTCTGGATCTGCGCCATGACCCAACAATTGTGGGAACACATTATTCCAGTGGAACTCAGTATGAGGTTTATCCAAGCATCCTAAAGCAAACAACAACGCCTCAATTCCCATACCTACCATCAACATCGCACCCGCACCTGGGAAGTGCATAATCTTAAACAATGCACCAATAATAACCACAGATGCACCTAAAGAATAAACAGCACCAACAACTTTTTTACCTTTATAAGATTCATACCAATTCATGAATCCTTTATTTTTGTTTTCTGTTTTCATTTTTTTATTATTTATTGATAAATTTATACTTGATTATTCTCCCATCACAGAGCGAACGCAACGGAAACCGATATAAGAACGTGCCTCGCCTTGATACTCATACGTGCGTACTCCACATTGCAAGTAGTAGCTAACATCCTTCCAGCTTCCACCCTTCACCACTTTACGTTTCAGGACGTCTGGATCGTTTGTTCGAGCCACATAAGGGAACTCTGGATTCATATCATGCACATAAGTGTTTGCGATACTTGAATATGATGAAGCAGTCCATTCTGCGACATTACCAGCCATGTCATACAATCCGAAGTCATTTGGTTTGAATTCGCCAACAGGCATAGTAGCTGTACCAGTATCATCATGATAAGATCCACGATAAGGCTTGAAGTTAGCCAAGAAACATCCCTTGGCATCACGAGCATATTTATCGCCCCATGGATACATAGCTGCACGGCGACCACCACGAGCAGCATATTCCCATTCTGCCTCTGTTGGGAGACGATATTGATGAGCGATTTGTTTGCCACGTGTGCGCAACAAGTTGGTACGCCAATGGCAGAACGCATGTGCTTGTGCCCAAGTCACACCTACCACAGGATAGTCAGAATAACCTGGCATGGAGAAATAACCATTCAACAAAGGATCGTTGTATGAATATTCAAAGTCTCGTGCCCACACAGCGGTATCTGGATATACACAAATGATACCATTGGTCATCAAGTCTTTTGGCTCACGCAATGGACGAGTTACCGTAGTAGAGCGAATCTCATCATTCTCCACCCAAAACGAGTCAACACGAACTTGAGCGCCATCAGGGTAGCGACCTTTTGATACATCAAAACGATTACCATCCTTTACAGCCTCATCAATGTTGGTCCAACTATATTCATAGCGCAACATATTGGTTTTCAATTTGCCATATCCTTCATCATAAAACATAGAAGACAATGCCTCTTTTACAGGATCATCTGGTACCAAACGTTTGCTCCATGGAATTTTCTTATCCCAGTTTATTTTTACTGTTTCATCGTCATCTTCGTACTTTGATTGCAGAGCATACTCACTATCTGATCCCTCTTCGTCTATCAAGAGCATATAAGCAATACTGTCGCGTACCCAATGTACAAACTGACGGTACTCATCATTAGTAACCTCTGTATCATCCATCCAAAATGCATGAACAGTTACCATCACATTGTTATCTGGTTGCGAAAAAATAGCAGACTGCTCATTCGCACCCATCAAAAACGAACCCTTACGTATGAAGATCATACCATAAGGTTCAACATCTTTTGTAGGACCAAAAGCGGAAGATCCCACTAATTCGCCAATAGGTTTATTACATGCTGACATACTTAATGCCAACACAAAAATTGACAAAATTTTTACAATTTTCATATAACTATTTATTTATTTATTATCATTATAAATATCTCACACTTTTGTATTTGTTGGTGTTTTTAGGTTTTAAGATGTTAAAACCATATGCCAAGTATACCTCATGTGATCCATAACTCTCTTTTATCAAAGCATTCGCTGGCAGTTCGTATGTATATCCCAACTGCAAACCATTCACGATATCCAAACCCAATAATATATTCACACTACCCGCGATACGATATCCTAGACCAAAACGATAACGTTTTTTCAATTGTGCCAACATGGTCAAATTCACATCCCAACTAGCGAAATCCGTCATCACCATCATACTAGGCAACAGCATCCAATCCTTATTTTTCAACTGCCAGTTATATCCACCAGCCAAATACATCGTTCCCTGAACCGACACATCCGTATTCTCACTTCCCCACATCAATCGAGGTTGAGTCACATGCGCATAACTGGCACTCGCCCACCAGCGTGGTGCAGCGTAATACACGCCAACTCCCATGTCAAACCCCATACCCGAGGCGCCCTTCTCACTATTTCCACCGGTCACATTGGGTATTGCAGAATCTTGGTTAGGATCATCGTGGTACTCATCATTTCCAGCCCCTGTATCTACACTATCAACCGCAAAACTCAAGTTCAAGAAACCCAAATCAGCACCTACACTCAACACTCCCTTTCCAATTCGAATCTTATATGCGTACTCTAGATACAAACTTTGATTGCTAAACAATCCAAATCTATCGTTCATAAAACGCACACCCACCCCATGATGTGTTTTACCTATCACAAACGGAGAAGAGAACGAGAAGTAAGTGGTCATCGGCGCATCTTGAATACCCGTAAAATCCATTCGGTGACTACCATATACTCGCATCAAATCCCCCTCGCCTACTGCGGCAGGATTATAGGAAGACTGCAGAAGCATGTACTGACCTATTTGTGCATCAAATTGCGCGCGCACGAGCAACACAACTGACAACAGAACAAACAGAACAACACTACGCCTCACAATTGCGCCTCCTCAACCAATCACAAATCAATATTCTTCTTCGTTAAAGAAGAAATCATCTTTTGTAGGATAATCAGGCCACAAATCTTCTATTGACTCGTACACTTCCTCATCATCCTCT
This sequence comes from Paludibacteraceae bacterium, assembly GCA_045630365.1. GTDB lineage: Bacteria > Bacteroidota > Bacteroidia > Bacteroidales > Paludibacteraceae > Colicola. Next base: position 8,969 of record JAZQSZ010000184.1, read on the forward strand.
ATCTCTTGAAGATTCTCAATAATCTCCATAGGAGCACCTATACGCAAAGCATAGTCCAACAACTCATCTTTGGTTGCTGGCCATGGTGCATCTTCTATCTTAGAAGCCAATTCTAAAGTCCAATACATACTATTTTTTCCGCGCAATGCGCGCTTGCTACTAAATTATCGTGCAAAAGTAGTACTTTTTTTTCAATTACACAAATTTATTAGCACTTTTTCGCTATTTTTCCCAAACAAAGAGACTAATTTCTAAATTATTGGCAATAATTCGAGACAAAACAAACAAATAATCACTCAAGCGATTTACAAAACGTACCACCACACTATCGATCTCCTCTCCGCTCTCTTCCAACCACTTTACCATACCTCGCTCTAGACGACGAGCCACACAACGACACACATGACATACGGACACTTGTTCATTTCCTCCTGGTAGCACAAATTCCTTTAACACAGGTAGTTTTGCATCCATCACATCCATCCAATTTTCTAGGCGTGCAACGTTTTCCTCCGCAAATGGCATATCCGCACCGGCAAGTATAGCCCCCACATCAAACAATCGATTTTGCACCCATCCCAATTGCATATCCACCTCACTTATCCACTCTCCCTCACATTTGCTCAGCGACGCACGTAGCAAACCTACAAAACTATTCAACTCATCCGCCGTTCCATACGCTTCCAAACGCAGATCAGACTTGCTCACTCGTTTGCCAGTCGCCAGAGAGGTCCTTCCCTTATCACCTGTTTTTGTGTATATTTTCATAATCGCATTCTATAATTTCGTTTCCAATAATGTTTGTCAAAAAACACCAGTCCCATTTGATATAGATCAATCGTACTAGTCACACGCTCATCGGCACAAATCTCTTTCCATGCTCTCTCCATTTCCTCGCTATGGTGTATATCATCCATCACCACCACGCTCTTCTCATGGACTTTTTGGGCCAATACATCAAAATACCTCATACTTGCTTCGTAGGTGTGATTCGCATCCACAAACGCCACATCTATATACCCCAAATCACCCCTTAAATGCTCTGCATCTATCGGTCCTACTAGACACGATATATTATTCATTCCCAACACGTTCCAATTCTCCTTTGCGATCTTCGCTACCGCCTCACATCCCTCGTAAGTATAGACTTTATCTCGGGTATCTACACCGGCCAAATAAGCCGTTGTCACTCCCAGACTTGTCCCCAATTCCACGATCGTCAGCCCTTTGTTTCCCTCGCGCAATTGGTGCCCTAACCAATTGACTAGTCGAAACAACATCTGCGCATATTTGGCTCTGGCCAAACTCCCTTTGGCGATGTCTTTGACCCGTTTTTCGCCTTTCGCACCTTCGCCTTTTCGCCCCACTCCGCTGCCGTAATCCACAAATTCGACCACCTGGTCTGAGACCAACATTCGCGCACGCACGCTCTCTATATCCTCCCACACACGATAGGCATGTTTGTCGGACATTACCATCCTCACCCACTCAAACAAATAGGGCGAATGTACCCCCTCACCACCTGTATTCCAGGCGGTCAAATAGTGCTTCAACCACGTGCTTACACGATATAAATATGCATTTTTCTTCATAAAGGCGTGCAAAAGTACTATTTTTTTTTGACATATGCAAAAAAAGTTGTACCTTTGTGCTCGATATGGTACTAAATTATATTTGGATAGGACTTATTCTTCTCGCAGTCGTCATGGGTTGCGTGCAGTTCTTCTTTTTTGGACAGAGTGATATTTTCTCCGAGATTCTTAATTCAACTTTTGCCTCCGCCAAAAATGGTTTTGAAATATCCATCGGACTTACGGGCGTGCTTGCTCTTTGGATGGGTATTCTCAACATCGGTCAGAGAGGCGGAGTAGTCAATACCCTCTCTCATGGCGTTGCTCCATTTTTCCGCCGTATTTTCCCCGAGATTCCTAATAATCATCCTGTCTATGGCACCATGTTCATGAATTTCGCAGCCAATATGCTCGGTCTGGACAATGCAGCTACCCCTATGGGACTCAAAGCCATGGGCGAACTCCAGGAACTCAACTCCGACCGCTCCAAGGCCTCCAACGCGATGATTATGTTTGTCGTGCTGGGTGCCAGCGGACTCACCATCATTCCTACGACCATTATGGCCTACCGAGCTCAACTCGGAGCGGCCAATCCTGCTGATGTCTTCCTGCCTTTGTTGATAGCCACCTATTTTGCCACCCTAGGTGGACTGCTCGCTTGTTGTGCAGCCCAGAAGATCAAGATTTGGGACAAAGTCGTTCTCGGTGTACTCTTCGCCCTAACTGCCCTAGTAGTGATACTCCTCGTTCTAGCCCAACGTCTACCCGAGGAGACACTCACCACTGTTTCTGCCCTTGTGGCAGCGGTTATTCTTCTAGCCGTCATCTGTTGGTTTATTATCCAGGCGAGTGTGAAACGAGTGAATGTGTACGAAGCGTTTATCGATGGTGCTAAGGATGGTTTCAAGACGGCTATCGGTATCATCCCTTATCTTATTGCTATCCTTGTGGCGGTGGGTATGTTCCGTGCTAGCGGAGCGATGGGATTGTTGGAGCAGGGTCTTGCTCACCTGTTTTCGTTAGTGGGTATCAATCCGGATTTATCCGCAGCGGTGCCTACGGCTATTATGAAACCGCTATCGGGTAGTGGCGCACGAGGACTGATGATTGAGGCCATGACCACGCACGGAGCAGACTCTCTAGTGGGTCGTCTATGCTGTATTCTACAAGGCACTACGGACACTACGTTCTATGTGCTCGCGGTTTACTTTGGCAGTGTGGGTATCAAGAACACCCGCCATGCCGTTGCATGTTGTTTGATTGCCGATCTCATCGGCGTCATCGCCGCCTTTACCGTCGCCAACATCTTCTTCTCTTAACCCTCCATCCTACTCAACACTACTCCATCCTACTCAACACTACTCTCAACTCCCCCCATGATTCACTTCACCAACGACAATATTGCGATGCCCAAGATTGACTTTCGAAAAGTCGAGCAATGGATCAAAGCCGTAGCGGCTCAGCACGGTTTTTCCGTGGGCGAACTCACCTATATTTTTTGCGACGATGAGAAGATCCTTGCCGTCAACCGCGAGTTTCTCCAGCACGATTACTATACCGATGTTATTACCTTTGATTATAGTACGCGTACGCGCGTGAACGGAGATATTTACATATCTTTGGATACAGTAGCCACCAATGCTGAGCAGGTAGGTGCTCCATTTCTCCACGAACTCCACCGCATCATTATTCATGGGCTACTCCACCTCACTGGTCAGGCTGACAAAACGCCAGAAACCAAAGCACAAATGACCACCAAAGAGGAAGATGCACTCTCCAAAATTAGCATTTTGCTCTAAAACACCACAAGTTTCTAACTTTTTTACTACAAAATTTGCAGGTTTAGCAAATTTTTCTTACCTTTGCAACCGATATCAAAAAACACATCACTTTACGTGAAGCGAAGCGCAACCAATTTCGTCGCAGACCACTTTCGTGGAGCGACAGCGCAACCAACAGCGTGAACGAAGTGAACAAGAAAATACTTAACATCTAATAAAACACAGTTATGGCTAAAGTTTATCAAGCTAACGAGATTAAGAACATTGCCCTCATGGGTGGCAGTGGCTCGGGTAAGACTACCCTTATGGAATCCATGCTCTTTGAGTGCGGGGTCATCAAGCGTCGTGGTTCAGTGGAAACACAATCTACCGTCTGCGACTATTTCCCAGTTGAGAAAGAATACGGCTATTCAGTCTTTTCTTCAGTTTGTAACATCGAGTTTAATAACAAAAAACTCAATATCATCGACTGCCCAGGTGCTGATGACTTTTGTGGTGGTGCTATCACTGCGCTCCACGTGTCTGATACAGCAGTCATTACCTTAACTGCCAATGGTGGTGTAGAGGTTGGTACACAAAACAACTTCCGCCGCGCTGAGAAGGCGAAAAAACCTATCGCTTTCGTTATCAACAAGTGCGACCACGAGAACGCTGATTTCGAGCGTACTTTCAACGAACTCAAAGAGACATTTGGCAACAAATGTACTCTCTTCCAATATCCTATCAACGCAGGTAAAGACTTCAACGCTGCTATCGATGTGCTCCAAGGCAAAATGCTCGTTTGGAAAGCAGAAGGTGGTGCTCCTGAGCAAAAGGACATCCCTGAGAGCGAGAAGGCTACTGTAGAAGAGATCCGCGCTCAACTCCTCGAGTGGGCTGCTGAGTCTGACGAGACGATCATGGACAAATACTTTGAACAAGGTACTCTCTCTGACGACGAGCTTATGCGTGGTCTTCAAACCGTATTTGCAGAGGGCAGTATGTATCCTGTTATCTGTACTAGCGGTCTCAAGGACATGGGTATCCGCCGCCTCATGGGCTTCCTTGGCGAGATGACTCCATCGGTTGCTGAGGCTCCTAAACCATTGACAGTCAATGCTGAGGAGGTTGCTCCTAATCCTGCAGCTCCTACATCTGCCTTCATCTTCAAGACTTCTGTAGAGCCACACATCGGTGAGGTGAACTACTTCAAGGTGATGCAAGGTACCCTCAAACCAGGTGATGATGTATTGAACGTAGACCGTGGTACCAAAGAGCGTATCTCTCAGCTCTACTCTGTAGCAGGTAACATCCGCGTTCCTGTTGAGGAGGTTTCTGCCGGTGATATCGCTGCTACTGTTAAGCTCAAAGATACTCGTACAGGCAATACGCTCAACGCGAAGGATTGCGATAATCAATATCCTGCTATCTCTTACCCAGATCCTAAATACCGCCGTGCTATCAAGCCTGTTAACGAGGCTGATGCTGAGAAGTTGGCGGCTCTCCTTACTCGTATGCACGAGGAGGATGCTACTTGGGTAGTAGAGCAATCCAAAGAATTGAAACAAGTCATTGTAGCGGGTCAAGGTGAGTTCCACCTCCGCACCCTCAAATGGCGTCTTGAGAACAACGATAAGATGATGGTTACCTACGAGGAGCCTAAGATCCCTTATCGCGAGACGATCACTAAGTCTGCTCGTGCAGATTATCGTCATAAGAAACAATCTGGTGGTTCTGGCCAATTCGGTGAGGTTCACCTCATTGTAGAGCCTTATGTAGAGGGCGAGCCAGTGAAGGAAGTGTACAAGTTCGGTAACCAAGAGTACCGTATCTCTGTTCGTGACACCCAAGAGATTCCATTGGAGTGGGGCGGCAAATTGGTGCTCATCAACTCTATCGTAGGTGGTGCTATTGATGCACGCTTTATCCCTGCTATCCTCAAAGGTTTGATGGATCGTATCGAGCAAGGTCCTTTGACCGGTTCTTACGCTCGCGATGTACGCGTGATTATTTACGATGGTAAGATGCACCCAGTAGATTCTAACGAAATCTCTTTCCGTCTTGCAGGTCGTAACGCGTTCGCTGAGGCATTCCGCAACGCTAATCCTAAACTTCTCGAGCCTGTTTACGAGGTAGAGGTATTCGTTCCTAGCGATATCATGGGTGATGTGATGTCTGACATCAACGGTCGCCGCGGTATGGTGCTCGGTATGGAGACTGAGAAGAACTTCACCACACTCAAGGCTTTGGTTCCTCTCAAAGAGATGGCTTCTTACTCTACTACATTGTCTTCACTCACT
>JAZQSZ010000185.1:0-5343 GCA_045630365.1 Paludibacteraceae bacterium
CAAGCTATCCAACCCTTAGCGGTAACTTCTTTGATTCTATCTTGAAAAGTCTTCATAAATGCATTTTATTCCAAAAAACGTGCAAAGGTACGAAAAAAAAATAACATATGCAAGAAAAATATAAAAATTATATTTTAGGGAGCGAAAATACACAACAAACGGCACCTTCTAAAAAAGTGCCGTTTGTTAAGATTCTTTTCTCTAAACACTAAACTCTAAACACTAAACTCTCTCCGGGTAGATACCGAGTAGATACCGAGATGATAAGCAGATGATAGCGAGTGGATAAAATATATCAAATTTTAAGAAATCACCTCACTGAAATCGTGCCAACCTGTCTTGCCATTCATCCATTCTGCGGCGATTACGGCGCCGAGGGCAAAACCTTTGCGTGATTTGGCGGAATGACTGATGCTAATGGTGTCAATTTCACTATCCCAAACCACTGTGTGTATGCCCGCTACTTCGCCTTCTCTGATAGACTCTATATCGTTGATTTTTAGGCGGTCATCACCAATGGCTTCTTGTAGTGTTTTGGCTGTTCCGCTAGGTGCGTCCAACTTGTGGATATGGTGCACTTCGGTCATGTGAGGAGTGTACTCGGGATATGCCTCCATGAACTTGGCTAACTGCTTGTTTAAGGCAAACAAAATATTGACGCCAATACTATAATTGGATGACCACATAAGCCCGATTCCATCGCCTCTTAATTCATAATTCTTAATTCTAAATTCGCTAACGTCCCATCCCGTTGTTCCACATACCACAGGTACACCTGCTTTCCAAGCGCGAAGGATGTTATCTGCTGCGGTTTGAGGGGTGGTGAACTCAATGGCTACATCGGCGCCTGCAAATGCTTTTGACTCAAATTCTTCGAGGTTATTTTGGTCTATGATGCTTACAATCTCGTGCCCTCTCTCTCTTGCAATGGACTCGATCATATGTCCCATTTTGCCGTATCCAATCAATGCAATTTTCATAAAAATCTCACTTTATTGATAAAATCAATGCAAAAGTACAAAAAAATATCAAAACTGCCAATACTATACGACGAAATAGTTGAATTCTTTTGTATTTTTTACTTTTTTTACTATGTTGTTTGCGCATGTGAAAAAAAAAGTGTACCTTTGCCGGAAAATATATAATAATCGTAAAAAGTAAGTCGTAAAATTAACAAAATAAATTGAACTAATGGCTGATATTTTTCAGAAATGTCACCACGATCTTCTCGAAGAAGTGAAGCGTCGTGGTATTTATCCTTACTTTCATACATTGGAATCGCGTCAAGCACCCGTTGTGAATATGGAGGGTAAACGTCGAATAATGCTCGGTAGTAATAACTATTTGGGCTTTACTGAGGATCCTGTAGTGATTGAGGCTGGACATAGAGCGTTGGATAAGTATGGTACCGGTGTTTCTGGTAGTCGTTTTTTGAATGGAACATTGGATTTGCATCTTGAGTTGGAGGAGGCGTTGGCACGTTTTACGGGGTATGAGGCTGCAATGACATGTAGTACAGGTTTTCAAACCAATCTTGCGATTATTTCTACCATTTGTGGTAAGAACGATTATATTTTGAATGATCGTGAAAATCACGCTAGTATCTATGATGCATGTAGATTATCGTATGCCCAAGTGTTGCGCTACAAGCATTCGGATATGAATGATTTGGAGAAGAAACTGCAACAAATTCCTGCTTCTGCTGGTAAGTTGATCGTAACGGATGGTGTGTTCTCTATGCGTGGAGATATCTGTCGTTTGCCAGAGATTGTTGCCTTGGCGGAGAAGTATGGCGCTCGTGTGATGGTGGATGACGCACATGGTTTTGGTGTGCTGGGTCCTGGTGGACGTGGTACGGCTGCTCATTTTGGTTTGCAAGACAAAGTGGATATTACCATGTTGACCTTTTCTAAATCATTGGCTAGTATTGGTGGCTGTATGTTGTGCAGCAAGAAGATATACGACTATGTGGCGCACTCTTCACGTCCATTTATCTTCTCAGCGTCAATTACACCATGTAGTGCTGCCACAGCTTTGGCTGCGTTGCAACAGTTGGAGAAGGATCCTGAGCGTCCTACTCGTTTGATGAATATTGCACAATATTTCCGAACCAAATTGATTGATGCAGGAGTGAATATCATTGAGGCTCCAACACCAATCGTTCCTATATTCACCTATAAGACACTCGATACTTTGTATTATGGCAAGGTGTTGTTTGATCAGGGTGTGTATGTGAACCCTGTGATTGCTCCAGCTTGCGTAGAAGGTGAGTGTCTTTTGCGTACCACTTTGATGGCTACTCATACGGAGCCTGTGATTGACGAGGCTGTTGATATTATTGCTCGTGTGCTGAAAGAGGTTCCTAAATTCTAACTTGGGATAGCTTAGGAAATGAAAACGCTGCTGATAACAGGAGGTTCATCTGGTATAGGTCTGGCTACTGTCCAGCTTTTTGTCGAAAAAGGTTGGCAGGTGTTCGAACTAAGTCGTAGTGGCAAGAGTAGTGAGGGAGTGCATCATATCTCCTGCGATGTGACGGATGAATGTTCGGTGCAATCGGCCATTGAGGAGGTGATGAAGCACACTTCTGTGATAGATGTGGTGGTTAGCAATGCCGGATTTGGCATATCGGGTGCCATCGAGTTTACTTCCTCACCAGAAGCACATCGTCAGTTTGATGTGAATTTTTTTGGCGCATTCTATTTGGTGAAACATGTGCTGCCTATCCTGCGTGATCAGCACAAGGGACGAATCCTCTTTACTTCTTCGGTAGCAGCGGATTTGAGTATCCCCTACCAGAGTTTTTATAGTGCGAGCAAATCGGCGCTCAATGCCTTCGCATTAGCCCTCGCTAATGAGGTGCGAGATTTTGGAGTGAAGGTAAGTGTCCTTATGCCAGGTGATGTGGCTACTGGGTTTACCGATGCACGCGAAAAACGCATTGAAGGAACAGCCGTCTATAAGCATGTAGAATCAGCCGTGGCAACTATGGAACGTGACGAGCGTGGAGGTATGTCCCCAAGACGAATGGCGTGTGTCCTGTACCACATGGCGATTTGCAAAATCTTAAAACCTATTTACGTAGGTGGCAATATTTATAAAGTGTACTATTTGCTGAACAAATTATTCCCAAAACAGTTTGTCAATTGGGTGGTAGGCAAATTATATAGTTGATAACGACATTTGAGAAAAAGTTAAAATTATGAATATATCGTACAATTGGCTCAAACGCTACATCGCGCTTACAGATAGCGCAGAACAAGTAGCACAAATCCTTACTTCTATCGGTTTGGAAGTAGGTAAAGTAGAAAAAGTTCAAACCATCAAAGGTGGTCTTGAAGGATTAGTCGTAGGTGAAGTTATCACTTGTGTGGATCATCCTAATTCTGACCACTTGCATATCACTACTACCCGTGTAGCACCTGATGCAGAACCTCTGCAAATCGTATGTGGTGCACCTAACGTGGCTGCGGGTCAGAAGGTCATTGTGGCTACCGTAGGTACTGTCCTCTATGATGGTGATGAGAAGTTTACCATTAAGAAAGGCAAAATCCGTGGCGAAGAGTCATTGGGTATGATCTGTGCCGAGGATGAGATAGGTGTGGGTTCTAGCCATGATGGCATTATGGTATTGCCTGCAGATACTCCTGTGGGTATGCCTGCTAAAGAGTATTTTGGTGTGGAGGATGATACCCTCATTGAGGTGGATATCACTCCTAACCGTGCGGATGGTGCTAGCCACTATGGTGTAGCGCGTGACTTGTATGCTTACTACCAAGCACATGGTCAAAACATCGCTCTTACCAAACCTTCTGTAGAGGCATTCAAGGTGGATAGCAATAATCTTCCTATCGAGGTGGTGGTAGAGAATGCGCAAGCATGTCCTCGTTATACAGGTGTAAGCATCAAGGGCGTAACCATCAAAGAGTCACCAGATTGGTTGAAGAAATCTCTCTCAACCATCGGTATCCGTCCTATCAATAACGTGTTGTACGTGACCAATTTTGTTCTCCATGAGATGGGACAAGCTTTGCACTCTTTTGATGCCGATAAGATCAAAGGCAACAAAGTAGTTGTTAAGAATGCTACCGAAGGACAGAAGTTCGTTACGCTCGATGGAGTAGAGCGCACTTTGTCTGCGGCTGACCTCATGATCTGCAATGCCGAAGAGCCAATGTGTATTGCAGGTGTGTTTGGTGGCCAAGATTCAGGTATTACTGAGCAAACAACCAATGTCTTCCTTGAGAGTGCGTACTTTGATCCAGTAAGTATCCGTAAGACTGCTCGTCGCCATCAATTATCTACAGATGCTAGTTTCCGCTATGAGCGTGGTTGTGATCCTAACAATACCTTATATATATTAAAGCGCTGTGCATTGCTCATTCAAGAAGTTGCAGGTGGTGAGATTGCTATGGAGGTGACTGATACGATCAATAGCCCATCGCCAATGGCCGATTGCCCATTCGCTCCATTCCCTATTGAACTCAATATTGACCGCACCAATGCGCTTATCGGTAAGGAATTGGGTGAGGAGTTGATTGAGACTATTCTCAAAGCACTGGAGGTAGAGATCTATAGCAAGAATGGCAATGTATGGAGCATTGGTGTTCCTCGCTATCGTGTGGATGTGCAACGTGAGTGCGACGTGGTAGAGGATATCTTGCGTATCTATGGATTCAATAATGTGGAGTTCCCAGAGAAACTTAATACCAGTCTTAGTTATAGTCAAAAACCTAACCCAGTAGCAGTGCAAATTCGTATCTCTGAACAATTGACTGCTCAAGGATTTAACGAGATTCTCAACAATTCACTCACCAAGATGGGGTACTACGAGGCATTGGAGACATACACTCTAGCTACTTGCGTTAAGATTATGAATCCACTCAGCCAAGACCTTGGTGTGATGCGTCAAACTCTTCTCTTTGGTGGTTTGGAGAGTATCCAACGCAATGCGAACCGCAAGAACGCTGACCTTAAGTTCTATGAGTTTGGTAACTGCTATCACTATGATGCTCAGAAGATTGCTACTCGTCAAGCGAAAGACCCACATTGGGTATATGATCCACTCTATGCTTACAATGAGGAGCCACACCTAGCATTGTGGGTAACTGGTAATAAAACCGCTCAATCATGGGTGATGAAAGAGGAGAAGACTACTTTCTATCAACTCCATGCCTATGTGGCTAATGTACTCCGTCGTTTGGGTGTAGCATACAAACTTGCTCCTTTGGCTGCCAACGAGTTGTACGAGGATGGTATGACTATCCTTGCTCCTAATGGCAAACAAATTGGTATCATGGCTATTGTGGCTAAAAAGCAACTCAAAGCATTTGATATTGATAA
>JAZQSZ010000186.1:0-4060 GCA_045630365.1 Paludibacteraceae bacterium
TACCAATGTACATCATAATTGTTACAATTTGTTGATTAACTGCAATTGATAAACATCATATACATCTGAACACTATCGTTACAAATACGGGGTCATTGCCCAACGAACTATCCAGCTTTTGGATGTATAAAGTATGGGGACGGAACGTTGTTGACAGGTTTTTACCCAACATAAACTCGGTCTTATTCCATACTTTAGATGTAAATCGACTGCAAAGGTAATAAAAAAATTGAATATATAACATCAACAACTATGAGGTCCTTTTAATAAATTGCACGTTTTACTCGTAAGCATTGAAGGACGTAATCATTAAGCACTTTTATAATCTTTTGGTTTTCTATTGGCATATAGCAGATTGTCACTCAATCGTGGTGCTCGCACCACTCTTTCACTCCGCACTACTATCTGCTCAATATAAATCCCAAAATCTTCATAAAGCAATTTATTAAAATGACCTCTCCAACAACTTGCGCGGCAATCAACTCCCTGCCGCGCTCAAGGAATCTCATGTAAGTGTCAACAAGTATATAAATCCCTTAATTTATGTTAATGTTTGATTCTTGCGTATCCCTTCGGTAAGGGTAGCGTAAGGGTAAACAAATAGTCTTGTTAAAAATAGGTTTTTTTGAACGAAATCTGCGTTTGTTTTTAACATAAATTTATATAATTAATTGCTAACGCAATGCAACGATTTTTGAAAAATATAGTAATAAATTTGCGTATGTGCATTTTTTGTTGTACCGTCGGACATCGGCTCTCTGGTTTATTTAGCTCCTACGCCTGCGGCGAGAAATCTTATTAAATCTTATTATTCATTGACTCGGATTTTATTACCACCGCTCAGCTCGTTGGTGCTTCAATCACCACCAACTATGCTATCGCTGAATCTTAAGTAAATAGCAGAGAGACTGCTTCGCCTTATTGTACAAATAGATTGGAATCTATTATTTTCTTATAAAAAGTGTTCGTTTACTTGCGTATATGAGAAATTTTTACTACCGTCGGACACTGCCTTGGCTTTACTTCTCACCCACGCATAAAACAACACAGGTAAAGCCAATTCCCCCGTAGCTACTTTCGCACTATGCAGCCCATACTCTCGCTACACTCGCAGTTTTTGTTGAAAATACGGCTATGCCTACTCATTGAGTTATTATCCATCCTTTCTCTTGTGAGTAAACTCCCACTGAGAACGTGGATAATAACTCAATTGATAGATTATTCTATCTCTTTTCAACAAAAATTGCTCGTTTCGCTTGCGTATGTGCATTTTTTGTTGTACCTTTGCACCCAAATTAAAATGGAGAACTATGTTTAGTAATTTATCAGAAAGATTAGAACGCTCGTTTAAGATTCTTAAAGGTGAAGGTCGTATCACCGAAATCAATATTGCGGAAACCGTCAAAGATATCCGCAAAGCATTGCTCGAAGCCGATGTTAACTACAAGACTGCTAAGCAGTTTACCGACCAAGTCAAAGCCAAAGCTCTCGGTCAAAACGTGATGACCGCTGTCCGCCCAGGACAACTCATGGTCAAAATCACACACGACGAGTTGGCTGCGTTGATGGGTGGCGAAGCTGCAGAAATCAACCTCAAAGGCCAACCTGCAGTTATCCTCATGAGTGGTTTGCAAGGTTCTGGTAAAACAACCTTCTCTGCTAAACTTGCTAACTACCTCCAAACAAAAAAGAACAAGAAAGTGATGATGGTAGCCTGCGACGTGTATCGTCCTGCTGCTATCGAGCAGCTCCGCGTTCTCGGTGAGCAAATCAACGCGAAAGTGTACACCGGTGAAGGCGAGGCGAACCCTGTTATCAAAGCACAAAAAGCCGTACAAGAGGCTAAAGTATATGGTTATGACGTGGTGATCGTTGATACCGCCGGTCGTTTGGCAGTAGATGAGCAGATGATGCAAGAGATCGCTGCCATCAAAGAGGCTATCAACCCACAAGAGACATTGTTCGTAGTGGATGCCATGACCGGTCAAGATGCTGTGAACACCGCTAAAGAGTTTAACGATCGTCTTGATTTTGACGGAGTTATCCTCACCAAACTCGATGGTGATGCACGTGGTGGTGCGGCACTCAGTATCCGCTCTGTAGTACAGAAACCAATCAAGTTCATCGGTACCGGTGAGAAGATGGAGGCACTGGATGTATTCCACCCATCTCGTATGGCGGACCGTATATTGGGCATGGGTGACGTGGTGTCACTCGTAGAGCGTGCACAAGAGCAATACGACGAAGAAGAGGCACGCCGCATCAGCAAGAAAATTGCGAAAAACCAATTTGACTTCAATGACTTCCTCTCTCAATTGGCACAAATCAAGAAGATGGGCTCCATGAAAGACCTCATCGGTATGATCCCAGGTATGGGTAAGGCCTTGAAAGATGTGGAGATCAGCGATGATGCTTTCAAACCTATCGAAGCTATCATCTCATCTATGACTCCTGCAGAGCGTGCTAACCCAGCGTTGCTGAACGGTAGCCGCAAGAATCGTATCGCTAAAGGCTCAGGAACAACGATTGTGGAAGTGAACCGCTTCCTCAAGCAGTTTGAGCAGACAAGCAAGATGATGAAGAAAATGCAGAGCATGCAAGGCTTGCGTAGACGTTGATGAGATGAGCTCCTACTCGCAGCTAGCTGCTCGAGAAATCTAATTAAATCTTATGCATAGTGGAGCGTTTTTATTGCCACCGCTCTTCGTATCGGGAACAGCCGATACTTATCGCTGAATCTTAAGTAAATGTATCATAACGATATGACTGTCAAGGAGATATTTGAATTGCGTAAAGAGGGACGGGTAGAAGAGGCATACAACGCCATCCTACCTATGTACCGAGTGCATCACGGCAAATACACAAGTCTGGCGATGTTCTGGTGCGCTGTGGATATGATGAACCTACTACTGGGAAAAGTAAAAGATAATACTCCAGAATCCTTAGCAGCCCTGGCGGAAGCAGAGAAAATATACATGAGCCTGCAACGACTAGCACCGAAACTGTACGACGAAAGCGGAGCATGCGCCAAAGCCGTGGAGAATCTAGGCGTGGCGCTGAAGGCGAGAGAGGATAGGTTATAGGCGATAGGTTATAGGCTATAGGCGGGATAATAAATAATAGGAGTCGCGAAGGCGACTCCTATTTATTTAGGCTAGGGGAACTAGTTGGGCTAGTTATACTAGTTGGGCTAGTTGGGCTAGTAGGCTAGAGGATAGCGTTGAGTTCGTCGAGGGTGGAGTAGGTCTTCCAACCGAGTTGCTCGGCAGTAGTGCGGTTGATAAGGATATCGTCCACAAAATGAAATGGCCCTTCGCAGCCTTTTTGTTTGAGTTGAGCATCTACCGCCTCATAAATACGAGGGTCGGGTTTGCTCATGTGCAAGAGGTGAGATGCAAAGCAATACTCAAACATCGACATATCATACAGCGAGAGAATATGCTGCCAGTGCAAATCGTTGTTGTTGCTCAAGAGAAACAAACGATGACCTGCGTCTTTCCAAGTCTGAATCAATTGCAAACGCTCCTGAGGTATACCACCATGCATGGCGTTCCATGCCGCAATAATCTCTTCGCGGGTAGTAGGGCGCTGCGCATGTTGCATAATACCATCAATAAAAGCATCCGTGGAGATCTCCCCACGCTCGTATTGCTCCATTAGACTGTCTGCCGTGCCCTCACCATTGGAGGCAAGGCCGAGGATGGTCTTCATAGTGGCTTGGCCGAGGATATCGGTGAAGCGAGCGATGCATTCGGGCATGTTGTGATTCATAATCACGCCACCCATGTCTAGGACTATTGTCATATGTTCTCTATCCAAAAATTATAGTATATTATAATAAATTAGGCAAAATTATTTTTTTGAGAATATTTATCTCTTTTTTTTGATAAAATTTTAGATAATTTTGGGGTAATTTTTTAGGGAACTATATACATGTTGACACTGCAACCCCAAACGACAAGAATTATGTCAATCAACAACAATAACAACATTTCTTTTTCAACAACTTGCGCGGCAATCAACTCCCTGCCGCGCTCAAGGAATATCATGTAAGTGTCAA
>JAZQSZ010000187.1:0-1935 GCA_045630365.1 Paludibacteraceae bacterium
GTGGACAAAGCTATTGAGTATAAGTTGGGTGCCCGTGGTTTGCGTGGATTGATGGAGACTGTGATGATGGATGTGATGTATGAATTGCCATCCTCTAAAAGACGCAGTAAAACCTATGAGGTGACCAAAGAATATGCTGCGGCAAGGATAGAAAAAACAGATGTGAATAAATTAATGTAACTAATAAAATAATGCTAAGAATGAAAAACGTAATTATGCTAGGCTTGGTAAGCTTGTTGGTGGGTTGCTGCGGCAAACCACATTATACCCATGTGGATGAATACCCAGTGAAACAAGGATCATTGGAGGAGATGGTTTATTCCGCTGAGAAGACAATGTTCTCTGTATGGAGTCCTAATGCTGATAGCGTATATCTAAACTTGTATGCGGATGCAACTACTGCTGAGCCATTGGAGCGTTTGGCAATGAAGCGTGAGAAAGATGGTTCTTGGACCAAGACTGTGAAGGGTGATTTGAACGGTCAATTCTATACTTTCCAAGTGGTAGAGCCTAGTTCTCGTTGGAAATTGCATGAGACTCCTGGTATCTTTGCTAAGGCGGTAGGAGTGAATGGTCGTCGTGCAGCGATTATTGATTTGACTACCACTAACCCAGAGGGTTGGGAGAATGATGTACGTCCTGCTTTTGCGGGTGCGAAAGATGCTATCATTTATGAGATGCACCATCGCGATATGACTATCCATGCTACTTCTGGTGTGGAGAAAAAAGGTAAGTTTGTTGCTTGGACCGAGCATGGTACCAAGACCACAGAGGGATTGGCTACTGGTATTGATCATTTGGTGGAGTTGGGCGTAACTCACGTACAAATTTTGCCATCCTATGACTACGGATCAGTAGATGAGACTCGTTTGAGTGACAACAAGTACAACTGGGGTTATGACCCAGTGAACTACAATGCTCCTGATGGTGGTTATAGTACCAATCCATATGATCCTGCTACTCGTGTGCGCGAGATGAAACAGATGATTCAAGCGCTTCATAAGGCAGGTATCCGTGTGATTATGGACGTGGTGTACAACCATACCTTCAATGTGGAGAATAGCAACTTTACTCAAACTGCTCCTGACTACTTCTATCGTCTGACTGAGAATGGTGATTTGGGTAATGCATCTGGTTGTGGCAATGAGACCGCTAGCGAGCGTGCGATGATGCGTAAGTTCATTGTGGAGTCTTGCCGCTATTGGATTGAGGAATATCATATGGATGGTTTCCGCTTTGACTTGATGGGTATTCACGATGTAGAGACTATGAATCAAGTGCGTGCGATGTTGGATAGCATTGATCCTAGTTTGTTGCTCTATGGCGAGGGTTGGGCTGCTGGTGGTCCATTGTATCCAGGCGATGAGTTGGCGATGAAGGCGAATATGCAAAAGCTGCCAGGTATTGGCGCATTCTGCGACGATATGCGTGATGCATTGCGCGGTCCATTCTCTGATAACAACAAGGGTGCTTTCCTCGTTGGCGAGAAAGGTCATGAGGAGAGTATTAAGTTTGGTTTGGTAGGTTGTATCGAGCATCCAGAGGTGGATATGGAAAAGGTGAACTACTCTCAGAAAGCCTGGACAGCTCAACCAACTCAATGTATCAGTTATGTGTCTTGCCACGATGATATGATGTTGACCGATCGCTTGAAAGCAAATAAAAAACTCAAAGCTGGTGAGTTGCAAAAGCTCAGTAAGTTGGCTCAAACAGCGGTGTTGACTTCACAAGGTATGCCATTCTTGTGGTGCGGCGAGGAGATTGCACGCGATAAGAAAGGTGTGCACAATAGTTATTGCAGCCCTGATGATATCAATGCCATTGATTGGTCATTGAAGGCAGAGAACTTGGATTTGTTTGCATATTATCAAGGTTTGATTGCTATGCGCAAGGCTCACCCAGCATTCCATATAGGTGATGCAGACTTGGTGCGTG
>JAZQSZ010000188.1:0-6489 GCA_045630365.1 Paludibacteraceae bacterium
ACATATCCCTACCCTAGATTTGGAGCGCGCAGAAGTATGTGGTCCTATGACCGACTCTGCTTTGTTCTGGTTGGACAATTTTGCATTTGACGGTTTCCGCCACGATGCTTGCAAGCATATTCCACTCAATTATTGGCGCGAGTTGGGACGCAAAATGAAACAACGCTACCCTAATCGTCACATCTGGATGATTGGCGAGACATACGGCAATACCGATTTGATTGGTTCGTATGTAAAAACGGGTATGCTTAACTCACAATTTGACTTCAATATTTATCATACTGCGATTGATGTGTTTGGCAAACCAAACCAATCTCTCACCCGCATGAACCAAACAATTATGGAGTCTCTTGCCGCTTATGGTGCACACCACACAATGGGTAATATATCTGGTAACCACGACAAATGCCGTTTCATCTCATTGGCAGGTGGTGCAGTTAGTTGGAACGAGAGCGACAAAGCAGCAGGATGGACACGCCATATCGGCGTAACCGCAGACGGTGACGCTGCCAAAGAAGCACACGCATACAAAATGGCTATGCTTCTTGAACTCGTTAACTTCACTATCCCAGGTGTACCTTGTGTATATCAAGGCGATGAGTACGGTGAGGCAGGTGCAAACGACCCTGATAACCGTCATATGATGAAATTTGCAGGTCTTAGTGACCAACAAGCTGATTTCCGTGCTAAGGTACAAGAATTAGCAAAACTCCGTCGTGAGAATATGGCTCTTATCTATGGCGAGTATATCCCTGTTACAGTAAACGATAACACCCTACACTTCCAACGCGTATATATGGGTGAAGTAGTGGATGTAGTCATCTCACTCACAGGCGAGAGCAGCATCACTATCAACGGAGAGAAAGTGTGGACTATATAATTTAACCATTAATTAATATTGAACAATGAAAAAAATGATTTTCGCAGCGTTGGGATTGCTCTGTTTAGCATCCTGCGCTAAGCAGCCTTGCTGCCAACTCGAGCATCCATGCTACAGCTATGATGCTACTATCTACGAGCTGAACACCCGTCAATTGACCCCAGAGGGTACATTCAAAGCCGCTGAGGCAGTACTTCCTGAATTGAAAGAACTAGGTGTGGATATTATCTGGATCATGCCTATCCAAAAGATCGGCGAGTTAGAGCGCAAAGGCACATTGGGTAGCTACTACGCTATTACCGACTACTGCCAATTCAACCCTGAGTTCGGTACCCGCGCCGACTTTGAGCATTTCCTCGCAGAGGCACACAAACTAGGTCTTAAGGTGATCCTTGACTGGGTGGCTAACCACACCGCTCCAGATAGCGAGTGGACCAAGAACGAGGGCTGGCACTACCGTGATAGCCTCGGTAACCTCATGGTACAATACGATTGGACCGATATCTCTAAACTCAACTACGACAACCAAGACATGCGTGCAGCTATGAAACAAGCTATGCACTGGTGGATGGATACTATCGGTATCGATGGTTTCCGTTGCGACGTAGCAGGCGAAGTTCCAACTGATTTCTGGAACGATGCAATGGCTGAACTTAGAGCTAAACACCCTAATATGTTCACATTGGCTGAGGACGAAGCAGAGGCACAAGATCTAACCGAAACTGCATTTGACATGTACTATGGTTGGGAACTTCACCACATCATGAATAGTGTAGCTCAAGGCAAGAAGACCGTAGAAGACTTGTGGGGATATTTTGCTAAAGCAGACACCACTATCCGCAAAGAAGCTATCCGTATGAACTTCACATCTAACCACGATGAGAACTCATGGAACGGTACCGAATTCGAGCGCATGGGCGATGCTAGCAACCTCTTCGCAGCATTCACATACATCGCTCCAGGTATGCCTATGATCTACACTGGTCAACCAAGTGGCAATCACCACCGATTGGAGTTCTTTGAGAAGGACCTTATTGACCGCGTAGAGAACGCTCCACAAAAGGCTTTGTACAAGGGTCTCAACGACTTGCGTGCTAACAACTTTGCATTGTGGAGCAACGAGATTGGTGCTCCTATGGTACGTTTGACAGCAGACAATGACAAAGTATTCGCATGCGTACGCCAAGCTGTTTGCCCTAAGACCAACAAGGAGAATACTGTTCTTGCTATCATGAATATGTCAGCAGAGCCACAAACCGTAACTCTTGACCTCACCAACCTCGCGGGCGAGTACAACTGCATCTGCGGCAAGACTATGAACGTAGAGGCAAGCCAAACATTTGAGCTCACTCCATGGAAGTATATCATCCTTACCAAGTAAGATGATAGCGTAAAAAAGAAGGGATTGCAACGATTGTTGCAGTCCCTTTTTTTATGTAAGCTCTCTTTGCTATCTCCTACCTACCCTTCGGGGTGATAACGGAGTGGTAACGGTATTACAACTGTACCGTGAAATCAAGTGTGTTATCCATGCGCTGCATTTGAAGCCAATGGTAGAACTCCTGCGACATCTTGACAGGAGATGCACTAAAAGTAATCAAGTTTTGACGAGTCTCATCATACACTACCAATTGCAATGGCGTATTGCCCGAATGGGTAGAACAAAACTCTGCTAACTCCTCAATGAACATAGGTTGGACTTTCTCCAATGGGATATTCATACTTATAGACTGCAACTGCTTGTGCATATCCTGTATTAATGATACCTGTTGAACAGCAAAAGTGTATTCACTTTCCTCTATAGCACCTGGTTTAAAGTACTTTAAGTAATAACCTTTCTGTTTAATCGAGCAATGCAGCATCACATAGATGTTCGGTTTCAACAAAGAAGCATACTGTTTATACTCCTCGCCAAACAAAGTGAATTGGTAACTACCCGTATAGTCTTCTACTGTATATCTACCAAATGGGAAACCTTTGGCGGTTGTCAGTTCTTCTGCCGATGTAACGATACCACCAAAACGGAACACCTTATTTTCTCGTTGTTCAATCCACTCATTAGGATTAATAACTACCTGCTCTTCTTCACTTTCACCCTCTTCGGCAGTATCCGCTACTTGCACTTGCTTACGCGCATCAGGTTTGCGCCACGCGTCAAATCGATTCAATTCTGCTGCCGTGATAGTACACATCTCGTTGATCTCAAAACTCCACTCATCCAATGGGTGAGCCGAGAGGAAAATACCAATGAGGGTCTTCTCCTTGTTCAAACGCTCAATAGTGGACCATTTTGCATTTTTAGGTAACTCAGGATGTTGTATCTCCACACCAAAATCACCTCCCAAATCGCCGAAGAGAGAATTGACTTGTTGATTCTTATCTTGTTGAAACTTATTGCCATAACGCACCAAGGTCTCCAACACATTTTCGCCTTTCGAATTCACTCCAAAAAGTTGTTCGCGGTACATATCCGTGAAACAATCGAATGCACCTGCCAGAGCCAAGTTTTCAATCGTCTTACGGTTGCAGGTTTGTAGGTTAACGCGCTCCAAGAAATCAAAGATATCCTTATACTTACCTCCTCTAGCACGCTCCTGCAAGATAGCCTCTACAGCTCCCTCGCCTACGCCTTTTATACCACCCAAACCAAAGCGGATATCTCCCTTGGAGTTAACCGTAAAGTTCAATTCCGACTCATTAACATCCGGCGCCAGAACAGAAATCTTCATCTTCTGGCAATCGTCCATGAACTTCGTCACATCCTTGATATCGTCCTTGGCTACAGTCAAGTTGGCCGCCATGAACTCTGCTGGATAATGCGCCTTCAAATAGGCGGTCTGGTATGCCACCCACGAATAGCAAGCCGCATGGGACTTGTTAAACGCATATGATGCAAACTTCTCCCAGTCTGCCCAAATCTTCTCCAACACCTCAGGATCATGGCCATTAGACTTACCGCCATTAATGAACTTAGGTTTCAACTCTGCCAACAATGCCAAAATCTTCTTACCCATCGCCTTACGCAATTGGTCACTCTCACCACGCGTAAAGTTGGCCAACAGACGACTCAACAACATCACCTGCTCTTGATAAACCGTCACACCATAAGTGTCTTTGAGGTACTTCTCCATCACCGGAATATCATAGGTAACGGGCTCTAAACCGTGTTTACGACGAATAAACTGAGGAATATAATCCATTGGACCAGGACGATACAAGGCATTCATCGCAATCAAATCGCCCATAACCGTTGGTTTCAACTCCTTCATGTATTTACGCATACCCAAGGACTCAAATTGGAACACACCTACCGTGCGTCCCTCTTGGAACAGTTTATAGGTATCCGCATCCTCGATGGATACATGATCAATATCCACTTTCTCCCCACGCGCTTTCTCTATGTTCTTCAGACACTCCTTAATGATAGTGAGCGTCTTGAGACCCAAGAAGTCCATCTTAATCAAACCGACACTTTCTACCACATGGCCGTCATACTCTGTCACCAACACCCGCTTGCCGGACTCACGATCCTCCACCGTAGATAATGGCACATAATTGGTCAAGTCATCCGCACCAATGATAATACCACAGGCGTGTACGCCCACTTGTCGAATCGTATCCTCCAATTGTGCTGCATAGCGCAACATAGCACGCACCTCCGGTTCACCACCATTGAGCAACGAACGCAACTCCTCTACATACTTATAGCAGTTACGAAGATTCACCTTAGGTGATTTACCATTATCGTCTTTGATGTTATCTGGGAAACTCTTTTCAGGAATAAATGATTTGATTTCATTTACGCGAGCCAATGGCACACGCTGTACGCGTCCCACATCCGCAATAGCCGATTTTGTAGCCATTGTTCCATAAGTAATGATGTGTGCCACCTGCGTATGACCATACTTATTGCTCACCCAATCCAACACCTTGGCACGACCTGCATCATCAAAGTCCGTATCAATATCGGGCAATGATATACGGTCTGGATTCAAAAAACGCTCAAACAGCAGATCATACTTCAGCGGATCGAGATCCGTTATTCGCAAACAATAGGCCACCACCGAACCCGCGGCACTACCACGACCTGGACCGACACTAACCCCTAACTCCTCACGTGCAGCACGGATAAAATCCATCACAATCAAGAAGTATCCTGGGAAACCCATCGTCTTCATGATGTGCAACTCAAATTTAATACGCTCTTGTTGCTCTTCGGTCAATGTCTCACCATAACGCACACGAGCACCCTCATATGTCAAGTGCGCCAAATAATCTGCCTCTAGTTTGATACGATAGAGCTTATCATAACCACCTAGGTTCTTGATTTTCTTCTCGCCATCTTCGCGCGACATGATCTCCACCCCATTCTCATCTCGAGTAAACTCCTGATAGAGGTCTTCCTGAGTAAAACGCTCGCGATAAGTCTCCTCTGTACCAAAGTCCTCTGGGATTGGGAACTTAGGCATCAATGGACCTGAGTCTATATCATACACCTCAATCTTATCTACGATCTCTTGTGTATTGGTCAATGCCTCTGGCAGATCGTGAAACACCTCTGCCATCTCTTCTGGCGACTTCAACCACTCTTGCTTGGTATAACGCATACGATCAGGATCATCGACAAAATGGTTGGTCGATACACATATCAAATGATCATGCGCCTCAGCATGCTCCTCCTCTACAAAGTGCACATCGTTGGTAGCAATCACCTTAATACCACAACGTTGGGCTATCTCCAGCAACACTGCATTCACATCTTTTTGCTTCTGATAGACCATCTGATCCGCACCCTCTTTATCGGTTTGGTGACGCTGTAGTTCTATGTAATAATCCTCTCCAAATAGATTCTTAAACCACTGGGCAGCCTCTATTGCAGACTTAAATCGCTCCTCAAATGCCACATCCGCAGGAACCAAAAGTCCCTCCATAACCTTCTGCGAAATCTCACCACCTAAACAAGCTGATGAGCAGATTATACCTTCGTGAAACTCCTCCAAAAGGGCTTTATCAATACGAGGACGGCGGTAATAACAGTCGTCCATAAAACTCTCACTCACAATCTTACACAGATTATGATAACCCGTTTTGTTCTTTGCCAAAAGAATCAAGTGCCAACCGCTTTGATCCACAATATACTGTTTACCTTCAGGACTCATAGCCTTGAGGTCCTTATCGCGGTCTTTGCGTCCACGACGCGCACAATACGCCTCTACACCTACAATTGGTTTGAAAGGCACAAATTCGGTCCCATTCTCAGCAGCTGCCTCTTTGAGTTTCTTATTGGTCTTCTTGGCAGAATCCAATAACTCTTTGATGCCATACATACAACCGTGATCGGTAAGCGCAATCGCATGCATACCAGAACTTAGGCACTTGTTAATCAAATCAGGAACTTTACTCATTCCGTCTAGCACGGAATAGTGTGAATGGACATGTAAATGGGTAAATGACATGTTTAGTGTTTAATGTTTAAGGGTTAATGTTTAGGGTTAGTTGAAAAACAAGGACAATCCCAGAGAGAGAGTTATTGGTCCGGATGGACGACTGATCTCTTCTTGGTCTATTGCCGCTTGTTCTATGATTGTAGGCAAAAGATGCTGTGTATA
>JAZQSZ010000189.1:0-11322 GCA_045630365.1 Paludibacteraceae bacterium
CGTCAGCGTGCTACATAGCATGCCTATGCCTATAAACGAGGCACTTAGGAAGACCAAACCCATCATAGAACCGATGAACTGTCCTCCATCGATATTGCCGATAGGCTCTGCCATATAGAAGACGATAAAGTAGTGCACCACACAAGGCAATAATGCCAACACCATGAGCACAAAAGCTGCCATATATTTAGCTACGACAATTTTCCATAGCGCAATGGGCTGCGCACGCAATAGTAGCCATGTGCCGCTTTGTCGCTCTTCTGCAAACAAACGCATGGTCAATGCGGGGCATACTAGCATCAGTAACCACGGAGCAATCTGGAATAGTCCATCTACCTGCGCATACCCCGACTCAATCACATTCCATTGCCCTGGTATCACCCAAAGGAATAGACTGACTGCCAACAGAAACAACCCAATCACGATATACGCAATTGGCGTGGAAAAGTAATATGAAAGTTCTTTCCTAAACACTAAACTCTAAACACTAAACACTAAACTACTTCTTCACTGGGGTTTTAGGGAAGATCACCCAGAAGGCCAAAGCTACTACCAAAGCGAAAGCAGCGAAGATATACCAACTAGTTTGCCAACCAGCCCAAATAGCCATAGGACCTGCTGCAATCACAGCCTCGGCGTTCACAAAGTGATTAACAATAGCTTGTGCTGCCAATGTACCGATAGTAGCACCAAAACCATTGGTCATCATCACGAACAATCCTTGTGCGCTGGAGCGTTGGCTTGGATCAGTCTCTTGATCTACATACAACGAACCAGAGATATTGAAGAAGTCAAAGGCAAAACCATAAACAATGCAACTGAGGACAAACAAGATCACACCTGGCATACCTGGGTTACCTGCGCCGAACAAACCGAAACGCAATACCCATGCAAACATCGCCATAAGCATCACAGACTTGATACCGAACTTCTTGAGGAAGAATGGGATAAACAAGATGCACAATGCCTCGCAGATTTGAGAGATAGAAATAAGCATATTGGCATGTTGTACACCAAAGGTTTCAGCAAACTCCTCTATTGCTCCAAAGCTGGTAATGAATGGGTTAGCATAACCGTTGGTAATTTGCAAACACATACCGAGCAACATAGAGAAGATGAAGAACCCCGCCATTTTCTTTTGTTTGAACAAAGCAAATGACTCCAATCCCAAGGCCTCTACGAGGGACTTATTCTCCACATGTCCCTTCACAGGGCAAGCAGGCAAGGTCAATGAGTAGATAGCCAATACGATACTCAAGCCACCACTCACAAGAAATTGATTAGGTGTTGCTTGGAAGCCGCATAAGTCCACAATCCACATCGTAACGATGAAGCCCACGGTACCCAACACACGAATAGGTGGAAAAGCCTTGACGGTATCAAGATTAGCTTGAGTCAAAGCGGTATAAGCTACAGAGTTACTGAGCGCCAAAGTTGGCATAAAGAATGCCACCGAAGCGGTGTAGAGAGAGAATAAAGTAGCAAATTGTACACCATCACCAGCCATAAGTGCGTATGCACCAGTAGCAATCATAAACATACCAGCGAGTGCATGGCACAGACTCAATGCTTTTTGTGCAGGAATCCAGCGGTCAGCCACGATACCCATGAGGGCAGGCATAAAGAGACTTACGATACCTTGGATGGAATAGAACCAACCGATATTGGTAGCCATACCATGTGTAGCCAGGTATGTTCCCATAGAAGTTAGATACGCTCCCCAAACAGCAAATTCGAGGAAGTTCATTACGGTCAAACGAAACTTAATGTTCTTCATTGTTGTATTGTGTTTTTGATTATTCTAGTAATTCAGGGTGCAAAGGTAATGTTTTTTTTTGACATACGCAAACATAGTTATAATTATTTACAAAATAGCCCTTCATCAAACCGATGAGGGGCTATTTGCATATCTAGAGTATATAAAGGTCAGAGTTTAACTCCTAGCACAGTGTACTCTGTTCCATCTTTAATAATCACCATTTGATTGTTTTTCAATGCCTTACGTACATTTTGCTGACCGGCATTTACATTCTCCACAGCGGTACCGCCAGTTGCATCATATACAATATGTACAGGCACATCATAGGAGTTGAGTGCATTAACTTCTATGTAGAGTTTTCCATCCACATTCTTCACCTCAGCGCTACCTGCCACGAGCAACCAGAGAGTTCCTGACAACGAACCATGTTCGTCACAACGACCATAGTATGATGGTATCACATAGCCCTCTCCTGTTATACCTGGGTTAGCCAACATCGTACCAGGTTCCTCGGTATAATCAAAATAGTAGGTGCCTTCTGGAATAATTATTTCAGGATCTGACTCTTCAGTAAAGAAGTACATAGCAGCTACATCCGAACGGTCTGCTGCTTCTACATCAAAGTAGATACGTCCCCAGCTCTCTGTCTCATCTAGGATCACTACACGATCCTTATCTGTATAGGTACGATCAACTTCTTCATCTGGTTCATCTTCTGCCAAGTGAGGTTTGTCATATTTGGTAGACATGGTTATGTTGTAGCATATAGCATTGCTGCATATCACACTAGCATATACCATTATCTCTTGATCTTCGTCCATCTCCACGCGTACTGTACCTTTTTCTACGGTGTAAACTTCAAAGTCCTCTAACATATAGTTACCTTCAAGTACATATGTGTATCCTCCGCCTAATAGATCGTAGTATCCATCTGGCGATGCCATTTTACCAAACGTACCGTCTATACCATAAGTACCAGGCACCACAGTACTGTTGATACCAAAGGTAACGGTGTACTTACCATCATTAGTATATCCAAAAAGTTGGTACATACCTAACTTCTTTATCTCATTAAAGAACTCAGCTTGTCCGATAAACAGGTCCACCGTATCCGTTGGTTCTGGTACGGTATACCACATATGTACATTGTATTGCACTGCATCAAAGCCTAACAGTTTAGCATCAATCATAGTGGTGTCACCTTGCAAATATACTTTACCTGAAATATCGCCAATCTCAATACGTGCATTACCAGGACCATATAGATAAATACCCGCAGGGTTAACATCATCACTATCAAACTCATCTCCCATGTATTTATCCACCAAGTTCAGTGCACAGAAATAGGTATCATTTTCATTTTCCATTTGTAATTTTTTGGTCTGTGGATCGTATAGTGCCACCGCAGATGTCGCAAAGTTAACATCCACTTCTCGTGTTGGTTCAGGCACGGTGTAAGTCATATGAATCTTGTACGCATTATAGTCCGCACAATAGGCTGTGATATCCACATCATAACCAATTCCTGACAATGGATTATGCTTCACCTCCAAGGTTGTGTATAGTGCTTCCACCTCGTACCAATGAGCTATCTCTGTGACATAGAGCATAGCATCAACTCCCTCATATACACCAGGATGCAAGAATGTGCCCACATAACCAGCGTAGATATCATAGGTATCATCTTGGCCATAGAACTGCACCCATCCTAACCATTCTGCCCATGACTCGTCTATGTACAGATTATGACAAGTAATCTCAATGGTATCTGTTGCCAATGGCATAGGAGCCGTAATATTAATAGTATGTTTGATAGTATCTTGGTTGTAATAAGAGAACACTGCAGACCACGCAAATTGTGTATTGCTGTATTTCTGTGTTTCGATGGTTATCTCTGGTTGATAGATCACTTGTTCCACACCTTGATAAGTAACGCGTGTTTTGGCCATATCAAAATCCTGTTTCTCATATGGGCCCCATGCAGAGATAGGATTGGTCTTGTTCACAACAAGATTAATATCAAGTTGATCATTCTTACCAGAAAGGACAAAATGATCGAAGTCACGCTCTAGGTATGCATTATCTAAGACAGATGTTAGATTACCTTTAGGTGAGAAAATCTCATGTAATACTGTCACAATATAGACATTACCATCGCTACCCAAGATATCGGCATGTAATTTGATTTGCTTGAGACAAGATGTTTGTTTTTCTTCTATTTTTAGGACAATCTTGTCATAATATACAGCAGGTGCATACTCAGGTGGGTAGATATAACTAAAGTCATATCGCATATCCATCTCATCATAAACACCAGCATATCCGCTGCTGTTGCCATAGAAGTCAAATTTAACAATCCACTCCTCATCTTCAGTCATAGCAGACATAAACCAGGTTCTTAACTCTAGTGAGTACTCTGGCATAACAGCAAAGTGATCAAAATCAAGTCGAATAGTGTCACCCGTTGGAGCTGCATTGTTGATCTTTTTTACTTTTTTAGTGGCTGATTGTTGTTCTGCCAATTCATTAAGATTAACAGCCTCTCCTCGATGTTGTAGTTGCAACGAAGCTAGTTGTTCATGTTTAGGCTGTCTTTGTTTACCATGCATAGTTGCATGCTTGCCAGGCAGTTGTGCAAATCCGATGATGCTAATCATCACAGCAATACCAATCGTAAAAATTTTCTTCATAAATATGCTATTTAAAAGTTTATCCTAGTTATTACAATTCGGGTGCAAAGGTAATGTTTTTTTTTGAAATATGCAAGAAATATGTCAATTTTATAAGAAATACGTAGCAAAAGTACAACCATATTTCATAGCACCTATATTTTGTATACCCTTAGTATACCGTTGGTATATAATATAGTAATGGCGTATCTTCGGCGTTTTGGTGCTTTTGTGCCGAAAAATCGCTTGCGATTAATCATCCGAGCCCATTGGGACGAGATAAGATGATTGTGCCGAAAGTTAGGCGAAGAATATCCGCTATTGGTGAGGGTGTAAATTGGAGAGAACTATGCAATTTATTGCTTTAATAACCAGTCTATGACATGAACGTAATATCATAATATTCTTACTCTACTGACGAATTTTTATGAATTTCCTTATTTTCGTCATTACGACTGCATAGGTAGTGCTTTTATTTGGTTTGTGCAAATGTTTTTTGTATTTTTGTCAGAAATCCCCGATTTTTGTGTTTTGCAAGATATATAAAGTCACCTGCGGATTAGGGGACCTGAAGGAGTGCGACGGAACGCACTCCGAGCGCAGCGCCCGAAAAGTCCCCACTTTGAGGAGTCAGCGCAAGCATAGAACAAAATAAAGAGATCTGTGGGACATTTGTGGGCTTTCTGTGGCTGTATTAGGTCTCTCAAGTTGGCTTCAGGCTACGCGACCACTTCGCGACCACTGTATCATATCTATGGGCTAGTTGTGCCTTATCTATGGCTTTGGTGCTTCAAATATTTTAGCCTCTATTATTACAATGCTGCTAAATCTTCGGCACGGAAGGGGTTTTGTGCCGAAGATTGTGCTGAAGGTGAGTAATAAATTGCACTTATTCTCTTTTACCAGGCATGCGTTCAATAAATGTTTCTTTCACCAATTGATAGGCTGTTGCAGGGTCAAAAGGTTCTGAATCTGTACGAAGAAGTAATTCTGTATCATGTAGAAAATCTGGATCCTCCATCTTCAATTCCATATTTTGTACAAATTGTTTGTAGGTTGGAACTTTATCGACCACAAACTCCATATAACTATTATAACATTCCATGACTTGATCTATGTTAGGAGCTGCTTTTTGAAGTGCAATTTGCAAATCAAACAAATCACGTCCTTTCTTGCGTTGGTACAGAGCCCTAAGTTTCGTTCCAACAAGTTCTTCAAAGGTATAGGTGGTTATTTCGCATTTACCACTAAACCACGGATTATTAACTTCAAAAGGAATGCGTTGCAATCCCAACACATTAAAATGCTCAAAGCAGTTAATCTCCACCTTCAAACGAATCGGCTGCACAGGAGGAATCTCTGATTCCATGCGAAAAAGAATGGTGTTATTGTATCGTTTGACTTTTGTAACACGGTCTGGCATCCAACTTAGAACTTCTCCTAATCTGTATAAAATGGGCTTAATCGGTCCTGGATTGATTTGTACAAGATCAATATCCTCGCTATAGCGTGGTTGAGGATGCATATACAGTTTGTGGAGTGCAGTGCCTCCACGGAATGCCAATTGCTCACGCAAGAACTCATCACTAAAGATATCAACCAGTGCTCTGCAGATTATCAAATCCTGTTCTACCATTGCTGGTTCTATCCATGGAGCATGTTCGTTCCATGCCATTATAGATGCACGATTTACCATAATTCGTCTATTTCTATTTCTACATTGGCGTTCACATGCCAACGATTAGGTGTGTTATTTGGATTTTTTTGTTGTTTCGTATCTAACGATATGCTCTTCAATTGATTCTGTTGCGATATTTTGCTATAAAGATCATTCGCCAACTGCGATTCTTCTAAGACATATTCCAACAAATACCCCAATCGTTGAATGGTTGCGATAGTGGTATATGGTAGTATAGCTACAATCTTTTCAACATTTAAATCTGTGCATAACTCAGCAAGTACCGTGGCAGCTCGTTGATACCCACCAACATTATGTGCGAATTGCACCAAATCAATGGTTGTTAATTCTAATGATGATACCCATAGGACCCCCATTTCCGCATTCTTAGATAGCAAAAATTCGGTGGGCATATTCTGTCTATAATTCCAATCCAGTAAAGGATTTTTTCTTGTTTCATTTTTTCTTGGCGGCACAGTCATTATTTGCGTGTACATAGCTCTCTGATGCGTAGCGCCATGCATTGCGGCTGCTGACAACAGAGAGATGTAATACGGTTTGTTGATATACCGCATTAGATTATCAATATAGTAAGTTGGTGGTATAACGCCCTTTAATTGATAGTGTACAGGAACAATCACATAAAAACCATTATATACAGACTGCAAACGTCCGCGCTTAATCAAGCGTCCTAATGTGGTTTTTATGTTACCCTTCGACTTATCTGGTAATGCAGCAACTACTTCTTCTTGTGAAAAAGTGTAGTTACCACGAATTTCTTGGTCATATACCCAATCTATTATGCCCATTTGATTTTATATAAATACAACAAGTATATACATATACAACATTTCGGGCACAAAAGTACTACATTTTTGCGAAATATGCAAGTTTTAGGGTGTATTTTTTTGAAAAAAGTTTTCGCGTGCCGAAAAATCGCTTGCGATTAATCGTTTGAGCCCATTGGCGAGATAAGACGATTGTGCTGAAAGTGAACTAACAAGAAGTCCTTGTGAGTTGCGAAATGGTGATTTAGTCGTAAGATTTATAAAATATTCCTCCAATAGGTCTTTGGTAAGTTAGGCGACCACGATAGGAGATCTGTGGGACATCTGTGGGCTTTCTGTGGCTTTCTATGGTTGTATTAGGTTGCTCCAAGTTCCCTGCGGGCTAGGCGACCACTTCGCGAGCACTGTATCATATCTGTTGCCTAAATGTGCCCTATCTGTGTTTTTTCAGTTTTCACCTTTCCGTTTGCCGAAGGAGCGCTTGAATACGAGCATTGATACGAGCCAGAAGAATAACAATATAAAAAACTCACCCCGCTAGTGAATGAGTAGCGGGGTGGAAATATTTAAACGCATAAAGCGAGGGTAAATTCTAAGGGCATACTGGTCGCACGGATAGCCCGCAGTTCCGATTGCTGTAGTACCAATACACGTCACTCGAATCGAAGCCCAAGTAGTACGCGTAGTACGGGGTGCCCGTGTTGAGCTTACTCGACCAGTAGATGCCGATGCTGCCTGCGTCGTAGAGCGAACTTTGGTAGCGGTAGCCAGCTGCGGGGAGGAAAATACTATTGCCGTTGCTATTGCTGGTCACTTTGTAACCATTCACACCGTTTTGAGTAGTCCATGTCCAAGTGCAATTATTGTGCAACTCGTCTTGCTCTGCCTTTGTAGGCATACGCCAACTACCACCCCAATTGGCAGTAGCAGCATCATCGGCTGAGTCAAGAACGGTATTGTTATCTACAGTACCATAATTGCTTTCAGTACAGTACTTGGTTAGCTTCTCATCCCTGCGTCTACACCATTTATATGTACTCCAATCGTAATAGTCTTTTGGCTCAGTTTCGCCCCAAGCGAAGTAATCGCCGTACTCCTCGGGTTTAGTAGCTCCTACATTGTAGGTTGCCCATTTAACAGATAAACCGAGATCTACCCATGTATAGCTATTTTCAGAACCCGTTAAGATTCTCGTGGTAAAAGTCACCTCCTCACCATAAGCTACACCTTTACTATTAATCGCATATGCACGAGCATAGTAAGTAACTCCCTCTTGCAAGTCAGATAGATAGCAACTAAAAGAACCTATTCCACTGCCATTCTTTACTTTTCTATTAGAAGTATTCGGATTTTGAGAAGTACTATATACTATACCACGTTCTGTAATAGTTGCATTGCCATCGTTAATCACATTACCACTTATGCGTGCAGTAGTCCACCCAACATCATCTATAGTGAAGGTTAATACAACTGGCAAAGTGATTTCTTTCGTCTTGAATAAAATCTGCTCTCCATAGGCCACTCCTTTACTATTAATTGCATATGCTCGAACATAATAAGTCATATTATCTTGTAAATCTGTCAAATGGCAAGCAAATGAACCCATTCCATAACCACTCTTTATTTTAGTGTTAGAAATATTCGGATTTTGAGAAGTACTATATACTATACCACGTTCTGTAACAGTTGCACCACCATCATTAGAAACATTACCTCCTAGTGCAGCTGATGTGGAAGAAATATCATTAGCTGCTGAAGTTGATACAGTTGGTAAGGTAATAGTTTTAGTTGTAAATGATTTCTCTTCTCCATATGCAGTTCCTTTTAGATTTGTTGCATAGGCACGAACATAATAAGTAACTCCATCTTGTAAATTTGAAAGTTCACAACTATAGTATAGCCCTCCGCTTCCATTTTTTACTTTATTATTTGAGGTTGTAGGTTCTTTTGATGTGCTATAAACAATTCCGCGTTCCGTTACATTTGCACCACCATCATTAGAGACATAGCCATCTACTGTGGCCGATGTATAAGAAATATTGCTTGGAGTTTTAGTTGAAACTGTGGGTAAGTTAATCGTTTTTGTTGTAAACGATTTCTCTTCTCCATATGCAGTTCCTTTCAAATTTGTTGCATATGCGCGAACATAATAAGTAACTCCATCTTGTAAGTCTGTTAAGTTACATGTAAAGGAACCTGTTCCACTAGCGTTTCTCTTTTTAGTATCCGAAGTGGTAGGATTTTGTGTTTTACTATACACAATACCGCGTTCAGTAACTTCTGCATTACCATCATCAGTTACATTTCCGCTGACAGAAGCAGATGTATATGAAACATCAGTTGCATTAAGAGTATAAACTGAAGGTAAAGTGATTTCTTTTGTCGTAAAATATCTTTCCTCACCATATACAGTTCCTTTTGAATTGATGGCATATGCACGAACATAGTAGATAGCGTTATCTTGTAAGTTTGTCAAATTACAGGTATACTCTCCTACACCACTACCGCTCTTTACTTTATAATTGGAAGTGGTTGGCTCTTTTGAAAGGCTATACACGACGCCTCGTTCTGTAACACTTGCCCCACCATCATCTTTTACACATCCACCCGCTACAGCTGATTGAGTCATAATTTCTGTAATCGGATTTGTAGTTACAGTTGCTAAAGTAGGTGCTTGGGTTTCAAAGTCTTTTATTTCTCCAAACTCATATTGAGTACTATTTAAGAATAACCACGCGCAATAGTAGTATTTTGTTTCTGGTTCTAGATTACCTATCTCTATTTTGAAATCCTTACCTAGCAACGCCTTTGCTTTAAACATTTCTCCTCCGCGCTCATTTAATTCCGCTTTTGAATTAGAAATCATTATGCCAAATGTCACATCATTGTATTGTGATATATCCACATTGACAACACCATGGAACATAGCAGAAGTAAGTGTGATTTCAGACACTTTACTTGTTTCTACTTTACGTGAAGTTGCAGGTTCTTCTTCCTCACAACAAGTTAAGAATATAGCGCACACGATAGCGCACAACATAAATAATTTTGTTTTCATATTATAATTGATTTTGTAATTGTTGTATCAATAATTCTTCATTCTCAATCCATTTTTGTGCTAATTGAAACAATGGTTTTAATTCATCATTCATAACTTTTGTATGATTATTGTTTATTCGTGTAATTTGGTCAATTATGTCAGCTTTTTGTTTGTATAGATGCTGAATATTTTGTTTTGTGGACATTTTATTAGCATGTATCATCAGTTTATTAGTATTAACATCCTTTAAAGCAGTAATCAATTTCAGCATTTCAGTAATAGTTTCAATAAACAGATGAATACAATCTTCATATTTTTCTTGAAAAGCTTGCTTGTCGTTGATATTATTCATATCAGCATACATTACTCCCCATGCATTTGAGCTTGCTATTATTTCGTCTTGATACTTTAATAGTTCATCCAAAATCTGGTCATATTTTTCGGATTGGTCTATGTATAATGAGATTGTTAGCATCCTAGAATAGTTGAATATGGAAACACATTCTGACAATTTAGCCTGTAATATGCGCAGCGAACTTTCCTTGCGACTTATCTGCATTTCTATATTTTGTCGCTTTGCAGAATAATATAATGTCGCAAATCCCACAAGTGCAGCAAATGCTCCGCCTAAATAACTACCCCAAAAAAGCAACCAATCTGTTCCTTCTCCAATGAAGTCAAATATAGCGGGGCAAAGGATTAGAGAATTAATACAGAGTGGAATTAGCAGAATAACAACTAATATCAAAACTATCTTAAGATTTTTGTTCATGTTGTAATAATATTTATTTTCCTCTGGCTCCGAGTGGAAAAATTATATATTGTTCATATATAGGCATACAAAAAGCGTGGAACCTTACCTTTGCTTATTCTCTAACCTGAGGCACTGGAATACCCTTCCTATAAGAATAAGCAATGAACGCCCACGCCGAATATGAAATGCCACCAAACAGAGCAATCCAACAAAGGATGCTCTGCGGGCGGGATATACATATCCCAAAGGGCGTTTACTGCCTTCTTGTTTCGGATAGGATGAAAGTTTCCAGTTTTCAGGTTACCAAAACAAGCGCTAATAAACGCTTTTTATTATGTCTGCAAACCGATTGCTCGGATTGCGTTGCAAAGGTAGTAAAATTTTTTGGATTAAGCAAGAGAAATTGCATTTTGGTGCGTTTTTCTTTGGAACAGATAAGTAAACTATTTCAGGAAATGAGTCAACCTTTTTAGGAAGGCGATATTAAGAAAATGCACTTTGTCTTATACTGAAATAGGTTTACTCATAAAATGAACAAAAAGTATCAATTATTAAGATTCAAGTTTTATGAAGCGAACTCTAAATCGTTATTCTGCATCATTCAAGCAACAAGTTTTGGATGATTATTTTCAGT
>JAZQSZ010000190.1:0-7706 GCA_045630365.1 Paludibacteraceae bacterium
TGTTTATTGGTCAAGCAGAAAAGGCATCCTTGCGTGAGAGTATTTTGGAGTTTGCTCCTGAGAATGCGTTGCGCTATGTGGAGAAGAATGTGGATTTATATTCGAGCAACACCTTTACCTTGCGCTCCTCTGAGTTGTATAATATCCAGAAATTGCCTAACTACCGTTATGATGTGCTAGTTAACTTTATGCCGTTGAATCATATTCGAGGTGTGAATAAGTTATTTACGACTGTCAATGACAAATTGCCAGATAAAGGAATATGGGTATGCTGTTACGAGCCACAATCGGTCACCAAACGCAATATTTTGAGTCGTTACCCCGTGGTATTTGGATGGTTGTATTATGCTGCTTTCTTCTGCTATAAGCGCGTGTTACCTAAGTTGTTCATGACCTCACGCCTGTATTTTGATATCACCGAGGGTAAGAATCGTGTGTTGAGTAAAGCGGAGGTATTGGGACGATTGTGCTATTGCGGTTTTGAGATTATCGATGAGCGCAAGAAAGGCGATTTGAGTTATGTCATTGCACGTCGTAAGTTCAGACCTGAGATTACATCTAGACGTCTATATGGCATTTTGGTTAAACTGAATCGTGTAGGCAAGAACGGCAAGATGTTCAAGGTGTATAAGTTCAGAACAATGCACCCTTATTCCGAGTTCCTGCAGGCATACATATACGAACGATATGCTTTGCAAGAGGGTGGTAAATTCAACCATGATATACGTGTAACCACGCTTGGACGATTGATGCGTAAGTATTGGATGGATGAGTTGCCTATGCTATTGAATCTGTTGAAGGGAGATATGAAACTGGTGGGTGTGAGACCTATCTCACAACACTATTATTCGCTCTATTGCAAGGAGTTGCAGGAGCAGCGTGTGAAACACAAACCAGGATTATTACCTCCATTCTATGCCGATATGCCTAAAACCTTGGACGAGATACAAGCCTCGGAGATGCGCTATCTAACGATGTGTGAGAAACGTGGTACGCTAGTGACTGATTTTATCTATTTTTGGCGAATAGTGTATACAATAGTCTTTAAGCGTGCTCATAGTGCGTAAAGAATGATAGAACTATGAATAGAAGAGGATTTGTATTGTTTCTAGTCTTATGGTGCGTACTATCTAGTATGGCGCAGAATATCCCTGTGCCTCTGACGCAGACCAAACTATATGACTATCTAGACGAATTGGTTACCGATGGTGTGATCAGTGTGCAGACTGCTGTTCGTCCTTATACGCGTGAGCAAGTGGCGAAGATGTTGGTAGAGGCGCAAACCGTTGATTCGTTGTTGAATCTTCGTCAGAAAAAAGAATTGGCGTTTTATCTCAATGAGTTTGCTCTGGAGCGCGATACGATGGTCAATAACTATGTTCAGTACTCGGATCATGCTACCTATAATCTTTCTCTTGCAGATCCGCAATTTAGTTATATGACCAAGGACAAGAATTTTAAAATGCGTCTTCGTCCTATCTTAGGTGCTAATATTTTAGCCAATAGTAAAGGTGCTATTTTGCATCGTTGGTACGGCGTGGATCTCCAGATGGATGTGGCCAAACACTTGAGTCTATGGGGCAGTTTGCGTGACAACTCCTGGAGTGGCAACTGGTTGAATAAACAATATTATCCTACGGATGATGAGCGAAGAAACGGTGCCCGCATTCACTATGGCGCTTCGCAAGTACAACCAGCACTAACACCTATCCTAGGTGTGCAATACAAGGAGGCTAATTATGGTGGTGACTTCTCAGATTCCAAAGGAGGTATCAGTCTCTATTCCTGGTGGGGTAGCATTAGTTTGCAGCGTGAGAATATCCGTTGGGGTGATGCGTATCATGCATCGAATATCCTCTCTGGCAGGGCTCCTGCTGCACCAATGATATCGCTCCAATTGACTCCTTGCAAATGGTTTCAGTTTGATTATTTCCACGCATGGTTAGTGTCTAATGTTGTGGATTCTACTTATTATTATTTGGAAAATACGACCAAACCAGGTGTACAAGATAAGGAATATCGTCCGCTGAATAAGTTTATGGCAGCGAATATGTTTACTGTGATTCCGATAAAACAGTTGTCTTTCTCCTTTGGTAACTCCATTATTTATGCCGAGCAGAATATTCAAGCGGCATATCTAATTCCGATTGCTTTCTACAAGTCTTTGGATCACTTGCTAACAAAAGGTATCGCTTCCCAGAATCAAAACTCGCAGTTGTTTGGCTCGCTATCTATTCGTCCGGTGGATCATTTGCATCTATATGCATCAGTCTATGTGGACGAGTTTAAATTGTCTCGTCTTAAACCATCTAATGCAGAGCATAACCCTGTTTCCTATTTGGTGGGATTCAACTGGTCAGGTTGGCCTGTGAAGGGATTAAGTCTCAAGGGCGAGTTTGTTCGCACTAATGTAGCATGTTATACGCACTCCATAGATGCCTTGACTTGGACTACCAATAGTTTTAATATGGGACATTATATGGGTGATAACGCACAATCTATTTATGCAGAGGTAGCCTATCGTCCAATACGTGGTATGTTGCTCAAGTTATCTTACACCAATGATACGAAATACAATTCATATGCGTATTTGCGTGTATATCGTGGAGCTGATGGGGTAATTCGTGACGGAGGAATATCTGAGACTATCTCGCAAAAACCATTTGACCAATGTATCTATCGCAACGATGAGGTGCGACTGGATGGTTTCTATGAAGTACATCCTAATATGTTTGTGACAATGAGTTTGGGATATAATCATGCTCGTGGCTATGATAATGAGAAAACAGAATTCATCCCAAGCGAGGATATAGGTAATGCGCAGTATTATTTAGATAAGTATCTTCCACGTTTCTATCAGGGTAAGAATTTTACCGCAAGTATAGGATTTAGTTTTGGATTCTAATGAAATGTAGTGTTGTCATATTGAATTGGAATGGTGAAGCCATGCTTCGTCAGTATCTGCCATCGGTCTTGGCTCATACACATTTGCCCGATGTAGAGATCGTGGTGGCGGATAATGGCTCGACAGATGGCTCTTTGGACTACCTACAGACCCAAGAAGTGCGTGTCATAGCACTTGACCAAAACTACGGTTTTGCCGAAGGATATAACCGTGCTATAGCGCAAGTGGACTCTGAGTATGTGGTCTTGCTGAATTCGGATGTAGAAGTGACTCCTCATTGGTTGGACACGATGCTTGAGTATATGGACACACATCCTAATGTGATGGCTGCACAACCCAAAGTCTTATCGTGGAACTCTAAACAGGAGTTTGAGGCAGGTAAGAGAGAGGCTATTAGCTTTGAGCATGCAGGAGCGGCAGGAGGTATGATGGATATATTAGGGTATCCTTATTGCCGTGGTCGTTTGATGACGCACTTAGAAGTGGATCATAGGCAGTATGATAAGGTGCAACCTATTTTTTGGGCTACAGGTGCTTGTCTTCTCGCGCGCACGCGTATATATAAGGAATTAGGAGGATTAGATGCCAAATTCTTTGCACATCAGGAGGAAATAGATCTGTGCTGGAGAATGCTCAATCATGCTTCATCTGCCGATAATCAACCGATATTGGTGGCTATCCCACAGGCTGTGGTATATCATTTAGGTGGTGGAACGTTGGGATATGAGAATCCAAGAAAAACATTCCTAAATTTCAGAAATAACCTATTGATGTTGTATAAGAATTTGCCTACTACTCATCGTTGGTGGATAATGTTGGTGCGTTTTGGAATGGACTATTTGGCTGCATTGCAAATGCTATTGACAGGACAAAAGGAGAATGTAAAAGCGGTGGTACGAGCTCGTTGCGCATATCACAAGATGAAAAAAGAATATTCCCCAATCCTCGATAATAAAATGCACGGTTTCCAACTCTTGTCAAGAAGAAGTATCGTTTGGGATTTCTATGTAAGAAGGAAAAGAGTTTAGTGTTTTGGGAGTGAAAGTATGAAAGAAATAGTATTGGTAATAGCGGCTCTCCTGCTAGCAATGGTGTTGCTATGCGTGAGGA
The DNA here is from genome assembly GCA_045630365.1 of Paludibacteraceae bacterium. Lineage (GTDB taxonomy): Bacteria > Bacteroidota > Bacteroidia > Bacteroidales > Paludibacteraceae > Colicola. The sequence continues at coordinate 4,016 of JAZQSZ010000190.1, forward strand.
TTATTCTCAAGAAAGATGGCAAGTTTAGTAGCCAACATATCTCGGAGAATAAACGCATGCGTAAGGATGGCATACATTGTGCTACATCACAGGATAGGGCGGCTCGCAGAAATAAGACAACAAAGATTGATGTACGCCAAATGTAAAGATTATGAAGCAGATAGCAATATTAGGTAGTACAGGTAGTATAGGCACTCAGACCTTGGATGTGGTACGCCAACACCCTGAAGCATTTTCGGTATATGCCTTGTCAGCTCATCGTAGCATTGATTTGCTCATCAAGCAAGCCTTAGAGTTCAACCCTGCTGTGGTTTGTATAGCAGATGAGACATATTATCGTCCATTGTGTGAAGCATTGAGTGATTTGCCTATCCGTGTATTGGCGGGTGAGAAGGCTTTGGCAGAGATGGTGACCATGCCTGCCATTGATGTAGTGGTGGCAGCAATGGTCGGATATGCAGGTTTGCGTCCAACTATAGAGGCTATCAAGGCCAAGAAAACCATCGCATTGGCTAACAAGGAGACCCTTGTGGTGGCAGGTGAGATCATCGACCGATTGGCCAAACGCTATAAGGTGGATATCCTTCCCGTGGATAGCGAACACTCGGCTATCTTCCAGAGTCTAGTAGGCGAAGATATGACCAGTGTAGAGAAGTTGCTATTAACTGCTAGTGGTGGTCCATTCCGTAACTTCACGCTAGAGCAAATGCAACATGTGACAGCGGCAGAGGCTTTGTGTCATCCTAATTGGGAGATGGGAGCGAAGATCACCATCGATTCGGCTAGCATGATGAACAAGGGATTTGAAGTTATTGAAGCAAGATGGTTATTCGATATCCCTGTAGATAAGATCCAAGTGTTAGTTCACCCTCAGTCCGTTGTGCACTCGGCTGTACAGTTTGTGGATGGCAGCGTGAAAGCACAATTAGGCACACCGGATATGCGTATGCCTATTCAATATGCATTGACATACCCTGAGCGGTGGATGAGCGATGTAGCACGATTGGACTTGTTCGCGACCCAAAGTTTGACCTTTGAAGAACCAGATCTCAAGCGCTTCCCTAATCTAGCATTGGCCTATGAGGCAATGAACAAGGGGGGGAATATGCCTTGCGTGCTCAATGCAGCAAATGAGGTGGTGAATTTGGCGTTCCGTGAGGGTAAGTGTGGATTTATGCAGATGTCAGATGTGATTGCACAGACTATGGAGAAGACCATGTTTATCACAGAACCTACCTATGAGGATTATGTGCAAACCGACAAAGAGGCTCGTAAGATAGCCCTAGAACTTTTGAAACATTAAAACTTTATACAAACTATTAAACCCTCTCAGGCATAGAGGAATCTCCATTCTAAGAAATATCCGAGCACCTCGTGGGGGCGAGGATGGAGTGGAGGAATCGAGCGCCTAATGTCGCTAAGTGACAGTCCTGGCGCGAGATTGCCGAACACGAATGCAGTGGTTACAATTGATATTAGCTCTTAGTATTCTTGTGGTGATCCACGAGTTGGGGCATTTCTGTTTTGCGCGATTGTTCAAGGTTCGCGTAGAGAAATTCTATATGTTCTTCAATCCTAAGTTTTCTATTGTCCGTGCCAAGAAGATCAATGGCAAATGGCAAGTGAAATTTTTTGCACCTAATGTGGAACCAACCATGGTACTTGTATTGGATGCGATGGGCAATGAGAAGAAGGACGACAAGGGGCGAGTAGTAGAACGTCCTATGACTGATGAGGAGTTGGCTGCTTTGCCTGAGGAGGATTGGCGCCGTTATCCTGATAATACGGAATGGGGACTAGGTTGGGTACCATTTGGTGGTTATTGCGCCATAGCAGGTATGGTGGACGAGACCAAAGCGGCAACCGATTTGCCAACCGAACCACAACCATGGGAGTTCCGCTCTAAGAATGTGTGGCAACGTCTATGCATCATTATTGGTGGTATATTGGTGAACTTTGTAGCAGCCCTTCTAATCTTCGGTATGATGCTCTTTCATTGGGGTAAGGACGAATTGCCTCTGAGTCAGATCAATACAGGATTGTATTATTCCGATATTTTGGTTGGCGAAGGTTTTCAACAACAAGATAAAATACTGCAAATCAATGGAGTAGAGCCTGTTCAGTTGGGTGATATAGTCAACGCTATTATTCTCCAAGGCAAGCGTGATGTGTTGGTTTTGCGTGGTAATGATACCGTGGCATTGACCATGTCTGAGGATTTGGGTACTCGCTATTTGGCTTTGCAAAATGATTTTGACCGCGAGCAACGAGAAAAAGCCCGCGCAGATCAGTCCTATATCAAGAAGAGTTATATGCTATTGTCATACTATATGCCATTTGTGGTTGACTCCGTTTTACCAGGTGGTGCTGCTTCGTTTGCCGATATGCAGAAGGGCGATAGCATTGTGGGTGTAAATGGCGTCGTGGGATTGTGCCAAGTGCAGATTTCCAATGAGTTAGCCAAATATCCATGTGACAGCGTGACCCTCGATTTCTATCGTAATGGTGTCCCTATGCAAGCGAGACTCTTTATCGGAGATCAAGCGATGATTGGGGTAACTCGACTTATGCCATGGGATTATTATAGCATCGTGCATACTTCCTATACTTTCTGGGAGGCTATTCCTGCTGGTATCGCATATGGTTGGGATTTGCTCGTGATGTATGTCAAGCAGTTCCGTCTGGTGTTTACCAAAGAAGGTGCGCAGTCTATGGGCGGATTTGGAGCCATCAGTAATATGTTCCCTAATGTGTGGGACTGGCACGAGTTTTGGCATATGACAGCATTCCTAAGTTTGATATTGGCCTTTATGAACTTCTTGCCTATTCCTGCCTTGGATGGTGGATATATCTTATTCCTTTTGTGGGAGATTGTTACTCGCCGCAAACCAAGCGATAAGTTTCTTGAAGTAGCGAATACCATTGGTTTCTGGATCTTGCTCCTGCTGATGATCTTCGCAAACGGTAATGATATCTTCAAAGCATTCTTTTAAGATTATGAACGAGTATTTTGTACACGAGTCCTCTTATGTGGATGATAATTGCCTTATAGGCAAAGGTACCAAGATTTGGCATTTCTCGCACATCATGTCAGGGTGTCAGATAGGTGATAACTGCAATATTGGTCAGAATGTAGTCGTGTCACCAGGTGTAGTTTTGGGTCGTAACTGCAAGGTTCAGAATAACGTATCTATCTATACTGGTGTGCGCTGTGGGGATGATGTGTTCCTTGGCCCAAGTATGGTGTTTACGAATGTCATCAATCCTCGTTCGGCTGTAGTCCGCAAAGATGAATACAAAGATACGATCATTCGTAGAGGTGCTTCCGTAGGTGCTAATGCTACGATCGTATGTGGCAATATCTTGGGCGAATATTGCTTGATTGGTGCTGGTTCGGTAGTGACGAAAGATGTACCCGCATATGCTTTGATGGTCGGCAATCCTGCTCGCCGAGTGGGATGGGTGAGCCGTCATGGCGAGAAACTCAAATTTGACAAAGAAGGCTTTGCTACTTGTCCATCGACAGGTGAGAAATATCAATTAATCAATGACTTATGTAAATTAGTATGATACAAAGAATTCAAACATTATACCTCCTTTTGGTGGCTGTATTAGGCACATTGTTGTGCGTGTTTTCACCAATACAGTTTCTTCTGCCTGAGGGCACAGAATATGTGAGCCTTCATGCGAT
>JAZQSZ010000191.1:0-5331 GCA_045630365.1 Paludibacteraceae bacterium
GAATCGCCAAACAACAACCTATTAAGGAAATTTATCAACTCTTTTAGGAGACCTAACAACCTTTTTAGGAGACCTATCAAAAAGTGACGATTCTTAAGAAACCTTTCCAGGAATAGTGTAAACCTTTTTCAGTTTTAATCATAATGATGATGATAGTATAAGCAAGGGATATGAATCACATAGTAATCATATAGTAATCTCATAGTAATCACATAGTGAAGGTAGCATACGAACCCGTTATGAACCCGTAAGTTCTAGTTTAGTGTTTAGTGGACGCTCAACAGCGTGCCTGTTTATTTTTACATCTCGCGAAGCATTTCCACTTGTACTTATTTTATCGTTTTCTTGTGCATATACATTTTTTTTCGTACCTTTGCAGCGAATTTGAAGAATATCATTCAGAATGAGACGCAAACAAGATACCGTTTTTCGTGTAGAAGCTCATGGTGAGCTCATGTCATTCCTGCTATCCAAACTAGGAGGTATGACTCGTACGAGTGTTAAGCAATTGCTTAGTCAACGCCGCGTAACAGTCAATGCGGGTATTCAAACTCGCCATGATACACCTGTCAAGCCAGGTGATATGGTTCAGATCAATCAAGGTCGCGGCAATGTGGAGCTCCGTCACCCTAAACTGCGTGTTATCTACGAAGATAATGCCCTGATCGTGGTGGAGAAAAAGAACGGACTATTGACCGTACCATACAACCCAAAGAGCAGCGAGATGACCGCCTACTCTATCCTAAAAGACTATGTACGCAAGCAGTCTAACCGCAATACCGTGCATGTAGTGCACCGTCTTGACCGCGAGACCAGCGGCGTGTTGGTGTTTGCTAAGTCTGCTGAACTACAGGAGTATATGCGTACCTACTGGAAACAACTAGTGACCCGCCGTACATATGTAGCACTTGTGGAAGGACACCTAGAGAAGAAAGAGGGAACCATCACCTCATGGCTCACCGAGGATCACCAAACAGCGATGGTCTATTCATCTGACAAGGACAACGGCGGACAAAAAGCCATCACGAACTACAAAGTATTGAAAGCTACCACCATCGGGGAAGGTGACCAAGAGATGAATATCAGTCTCGTAGAGCTGAACCTAGAGACCGGTCGAACCAACCAAATCCGTGTGCATATGCAAAGCATCGGACACCCTATCATCGGCGATCGTAAGTACGGACACGGCAACGAGTACTCACCAATAGACCGCTTGTGCCTACACGCACGCACATTGGAGTTCATCCATCCAATGACGGAGAAGAAAGTGCGATTCGAGGCGCCGCTGCCAAAGGAGTTTAAGGTAGTAGAGGGATGAGCTCCTACTCGCAGCAAGCTGCTCGAGAAATCTTAATAAATCTTATTGCTCGCTAATGGGCGGTCGTGTCTACCCTGTACGACACTACCCTATAGCCATTCGGCTGCGTGACCGCAAGGGTCGCGCCATTCTATGTGTCGCGCTTACTCCTTAGAGTGGGGACTCTTCGGGCGCAACACTCGGAGTGCGTTCCGTCGCACTCCTTCACGCTGAATCTTAAGCAAATGCAATGGAGAACCACTTGAAATATTCACTTAGAAAAAGAAGCTAGACGAGAGTCTAGCTTCTTTTATATAGGTTAGAAATGTGTGTGTTAGAAAATGACGGAGAAGTTAGAAAGTGAGAGTGAAACCAGCGTGAACATTGATTCCTGCTTGGGCATAATACCAACAGCAACGAGAGGCGTCTGCGAATCGACTGGCCTCTGCTCCACCATTACTAGCATACTTAGCATTGAACACATTATTGATCTGGCACATGAGGCGGATATTGGGCCATTGGCTATTGGCTATTGGCAATAGGTATTGGAGATTGAGGTTCGTGGTGGAATACGCACGGAGCATGGCATTGACATCCTCGGTGTTATCCAAGAACTGACGACTCACCACCTGCGTCTGTACCGTTGCCGTGAAACCGTGGGTGTCAACGGTAAACAAAGACATCGCCGTGCAAGTAGGCGAGAAAGCAATCGTGGTCGTACCCACCACAGAATCCTGACCTACCCTATTCCAATCATCCTGATTATCATAGAGGTCAATATACTGATGATAATTGAGAATCTTATTGCGAGATACCACCACATTGGCATCCCAACGCAACCAAGGTAGGATCTGTACCCCTGTCGTAAACTCCACACCCATGCGGTAAGAGTCTTTTACATTGGTCGTCTTATACGCTCCCACATCATTATACTCGCCCGTGAGAATAAGTTGATTGTCATAATCCATCAAATAGAAATTAGCACCCAAAGTAAAACGTTTGTGAGCAAAAGTATAACCTAACTCATAGTCATACAGCGTCTCCGCCTTAGGCAAACCCGTATAGGTGTTGGTCGTAGGATCAAAGAGCACATTCTCCTTGTAGTTATTGCGAGAAGGTTCGCGATTAGCGATAGCAAAAGACGCCGAGAGGAGATGTCCACCATGGCGATAAGTCAGTCCCGCCTTGGGGTTGAAGAAATGGTAATCCACCGTGAGTGGCAGAGAGGTCATATCCTCGTCGTTGATACCATCTCGTGAATAGCGCACATAGCGATACTGCATATCGGCATAGAGCGTCAACGACTCCTGCGCATGGTTGATGATGCGCCAGTTGAGTTTGGCGTAGGTGTTGGCATCGAGTTTATTGGCGGAGTTGCGGTAGTATTCGTAGGGATATGAGCTATTGGCAATGGGCGATGGGCTATCGGCAAGGTAGTGGAGGGTGCCGAAATGGTCGCCGAGATAGTGGTGAGCAGCCATGCCTAGTTGGAGGTCAAGAGGCTCAGAGAGGTACTTAGCAGAGAGGATAGCACCATAGAAATGGTTATCGAGATTCTTGCGGTACATGCCATAGGTCTTCTCTGAGGATGAGAAACCCCAATAGGAGAGTTTCTTGCGTTTGAACTGCTCATAATAGCCTGCGCCATGGGTATAGTGGGCAGTGGCAGAGAGCGACCATTGAGAGTTGAAACGGTGATTGACAGAGAGTTGGGCATGCTGTTGGGCGTAGTTGTCCGTCTGGTTGTCGTAATACGCAGTAGAGTCATTGCCCTGGCTATCGGTAACGGTATAAGCACCAGCAGGATTATAACGACGGTCGGCACCATTGATACCATAGGCGGTGTTGTAGTCTACTCCATCCCAACCCATACCGGTGCGCTCGGAACCGCCAAAAAAGCGTGCAACGACCTGTGTGCGAGCACCATAATACCCCAGATCCGCATAGTAGGAATAGAGGTCGGAGGCGGTGCGATAGAGGAAGCCGTCGGAATTGACTTTGGAGAAACGAGCATTGACTCTCCAAGAGTTAGGCAGCACGAGCTGGGCAGAAAGCATCTCACGGAAAGTGTTGTACATACCGCCGTTGAAAGATACGGTGAAATGGTTAGACGGTGAAGCGGTTAGGGGATCGGTGGTTTGCATATTAATACTTCCACCGAAAGAGGCAGAGCCATTAGTGGAAGTACCTACTCCACGTTGTACTTGGAGCTGGGTAGTAGAGGCAGCGAGATCCGTCATATTAACCCAAAAGACCGTTTGGCTCTCGCCGTCATTGAGTGGCACATCGTTGATGGTGGCATTGATGCGTGTGTGGTCGGTACCACGCAGACGGAAATAGGTATAACCAACTCCCAGTCCATCGTCACTAGTGGTGAGCAAGGCCGGGACGGTGGAGAGGAGATAAGGGAGATTCTGACCCGTGTTATCCCGATTGAGAAGATCATGGGAAATAGTGGTCTGAGCGTTAGTGACTTGCGCGATAGGCGCGTTGATAACGACCTCATCCAAGTGCTGGGTGAGGGAAATGGTGTCGGATTGCGCATATGCAATGACACCTACCGCCAACAAGGCGGAGAGAAGAATAGAGAATTGTTTCATACTTCCTTAGCAGCATTACCTGCCCAGGTTCAAAGGGTATAATCTCAGCCGTGAGAGGCACCCCTGTAGTTAATAATATAGTTAGCTAATATCCCTTAGACGCTCGGCTTGCACCTAGGGTGTATTATGCTGTGTGATATTTATAGTTGGTATGAGAATGTCACCATCCAACCCCATTCGTTCATTTTATAGGTATCAAGAGGTTTGGTGCGTAGGATATTGTTGAGTCCGAAATCGTATCCCGCTTGGAAGCGATAGCGGTCCCACTCCAATCCACCACCTAATCCGAATTGGATATTGGTACGATAGAGTTCTTTGGTCACATATCTATCATGAGAGGTAGTAGGTACGCCTTGATCCTTTAACCACGAAAGGGTTGTAGGGTCCACCTTAGTCTTCAGTATATCGTAGTTGGTCAGTCCAATATTCAATTGTGGACCAGCATAGAAGAAAACATTGAGTTTTTTCCATACCTTAATATTATAATACGCGCGTACGGGAATAGTGAGTTGGAGTTGCAATAGGTTGTGCTGCATAACATTAACCTGTGCATACTCTGGCGTGCTTATAGGCCAATGTTGGTTTTGGCGGCCATAAGTAAAGGTGAGCAATGCGCCAGTTTGGATAGAGAAATGGCGTGGCAAGATAAAGTCCACAGTAGCGCCCAAACGTACACCGTGCATATAGACAGCGGAAGTATCTTGGGTACGATGATTGAGCTGGGCATATCCAACCTCCAATCTCCATGGGGTCGCAAACTTATACTCTTCTTGTTCTACCTTACGAGTTGGATCAAAAAAACCTTGCTCTGCTGTATACAGATCAGGAAGGATGTTTTTTTGCTCTTGCGCAAAGGTAAAAATAGATATACAAGTAAGGGTTACGAGTAGTATAAAATTTCTTATTTTCATTGTATGATGGACTTTTTTCGGGCACAAAGGTACTAAAATCTTGCGAAATACGCAATTTTTTGGCAAAAAATATGCTTTTTCTTGAAAAATATTTGCACAATTCAAAAAAAGGTAGTACCTTTGCAGTCGATTTCCGCCATTTTGGACAGGAATGGTGCCATCGTCTATCGGTTAGGACAAGAGATTTTCATTCTCTAAAGCGGGGTTCGATTCCCCGTGGCACTACAAGATAACATAAGATTAGTAACATTTATTAAGATTTATTATTAAGATGGCAAACCATAAATCATCTTTGAAGCGTATTCGCCAAACTGCAACTCGTAAAGCTCACAACCACTACTACGCAAAGACAGCTCGTAACGCTGTTCGCGCTTTGCGTGCAACAACTGACAAAGCTGCTGCTGAGCAAATGTTGCCAAAAGTAAGTTCTTTGTTGGACAAATTGGCTAAGCGTAACATCATTCACCGCAACAAAGCAGCTAACTTGAAGTCTAGCTTGGCTTTGCACACTAACGCTCTCTAA
>JAZQSZ010000192.1:0-3018 GCA_045630365.1 Paludibacteraceae bacterium
GATAATCTTGATCTCAGGACGGTCATCATCACGATCAGAGAATACATCACGAGCTCCAGGCAGTTCCTTCGTCAAGGCGATGATTTGTTGCGCCATTTGGTTGGTGATATCAAAGTCATAACCATAGATCTCCACATCCACTGTATTACCACCACCAGGACCACCACTACTGATATTAGCCTGATACTCAATAATCTCTGGATATTGTGCCAATTCCTGACGCAATACCTCAGCAATTTGCCAAATAGTACGTTCACGCTCCCACTTCTTGTTGCAACGGATGGTCATGGAGATGGTGTTATTCATAGTGGTAGAGAAGATCGCACCCGTACCATCGTCGTCGTTGCTACCAGCAGAAGTAGAAATCATCTCGATTTCAGGCACGAGCATAGTGAATCGCTCTTCTAGTTTACGAGCAGTCTTTACTGTTTCTTCGATACGTGTACCACGTTGCAACTCTACCGTTACACTCAATCGAGCATTATCTTGTTGCGCCATGAAATCGGTACCCACTTTGCCCATGATGAATGGCAACAGCGATGCAGCAAAGAACACAAACAATGCAATGATTGTCAAGGCTTTGTGTCGCAAGCACCAACCCAGAGATTTAGCGTAAGCAGCACCCACCTTATCCAAGAACGCTACCACAGTACGGTCATACCATGTCTTGGTAGTCGCCTCTTCGTCAATCAGTTTACCATTCTCAATACGTACTTTGCGAGCTTTGAGGAGCTTCGAGCAAAGCATTGGAGTAAGTGTGATCGCAATCACGGTAGAGGTACAGCATACGACTGTCACAATCCAACCTAATGACTCAAACATGATACCTGCCATGCCATCCATCATCGTTAGAGGTACGAATACAGCTACAAGTACAAGGGTGGTAGCGATAACACTAATCCACACCTCGTTGGTGGCATAGATAGCTGCCTCACGAGGATTCTCACCACGCTCGATATGGCGTGTGATATTTTCCAATACCACAATCGCGTCATCCACCACCATACCGATAGCAATACTGAGCGAACAGAGCGAAATGATATTGATGGAAGAGTCTGCCATCTTGAGGTAAATGAACGCCACAATAAGAGAGATAGGGATAGTGAGCGAGATGATGAGTGTCGCACGCCATTTACCAAGGAAGAACAATACTACTAAGACCACAAACAAAAGAGCATACAACACACTCTCCTCAAGAGAGTTGATAGAGTTGCGAATGTTATCTGCCGAGTTATAGATCTCTTGAATCTTCACGTCGGTAGGCATTTGTTTTTGGATTTCAGCCAATTTCTCTTGTACATCCTCGCAGACTTGTACGGTATTACTACCTGACTGTTTTGCTACAATCAGACGCACAGCCTCACGACCATTGGTTTTCTCATCAAGCGAGAGATCTTTAATGGTATCACGAACCGTAGCAATATCACGAATAAAGACTTGTTGACCTTGTGGCGTGATAGTCACCATCAGATCGTTGATCTCGCTACTCTCGATGAACTCAGAGCGCACTTGCATTTGGTATTGCTCCTTCTCCATCTTCACCGTACCCGAAGATAGGTTGAGGTTGTTGGCGGAGATCACTTGACCTACTTGCTCCAAAGAGATACCATATGCGTCCAACTTCTGTTGGTCGATATCCACATACACATAGCGGTCAGGCGCACCGGATACAGACAAATTACCGATACCGTTGATCTTATTCAGCTGTGGAATCACCTCATCGTTGAGGATTTTGTCGAGCGCAGCATACGACTCGTCTGCCGTAATTGAATATTGGCAGATAGGCATGGTGCTTGAGGAGAACTTAAACACCATTGGCGACGAACAACCGTCTGGCAACTGGTTCTTCGCCATATCACAGAACGACCGCACATCATTGACGGCTTCCGTGATGTCACATCCCCATTCCAATTCCAATACTACAAGACTGACGTTATCCTTGCTGGTCGAGTTGATATACTTCAGGTTGTCCACCGAAGTCAAACTGTTCTCCATGATCTTGGAGACATTCGTTTCTATCTCCGAGGCAGAGGCTCCAGGATAGGTGGTCATCACCATCACATATGGAGGATCCATCTCTGGGAACTGATCAACGGGCAATTGCCAAAAGCAAAAGACACCTATGATCATCACCGCAACGAAAACTAATAGAGTCGTTACGGGGTTTTTAATCGCGGTTTTATAAATTGCCATAGCTTTTTAATTTTTAGATCGCTTCGCTGAAGATCACTTCGCTTTCGCTCCGTTGCAGATCGCTCGCGTTGTTCGCTGTAGTATTCTACAGGCGCATGCGCCGAACTACAGCCCAAAGGGCGATCTACTATCTACAGCCCGAAGGGCGATCTTATTTTTTCACTTCAATCTTCACACCATCCACCAATTTGCTTTGACCTTTGTGGATATACTCTACACCTGGTTGGATTTCAGGAGCGATAATCTCAATATTCTCATCAAAGCGTTGACCGAGTTTCACACTCACACGCTTTGCATAACCATTCTCATTAATAAAGACAAAACGCTCATTTGAACCAATCAATTTTTCTACGGATTGATAAGGTACCACTATCGTATTCTCCTTACCAAGTCCAAGAGTAGTAGTCACGTACATACCAGGACGTAGTTTTTCGCTTGCATTAGGAATAACCACCTTGCATTGGAAAGTATGGCTAGCAGCATCAATGGTTGGATAGACCACTTCAATGGTAGCAGGGAATGTCTCAGAAGGATAAATATCGCTTTTTACTGTGAGTTTCATACCCTCTTTAATCAATGGATAGTAGGTTTCTGGTACAGCGATAAGGGCTTTCAACTTCTTTACTTGAGTCAAAACCACAATTGGCTGACCACCATACAATTCGCCATCCTCGTATGTCTTCGCAGAGATTACTCCCTCAAAAGGAGCTTTAACGTAGGTGTTTGTCTCCAAGAAAGAGAGATTTTGCTTGAGTTGGTCATAAGATACTTTGGTTTGGTCATAGGTCTGTTGACTCACAGAACCTGTCTCGAGCAATGCCTCCA
>JAZQSZ010000193.1:0-10777 GCA_045630365.1 Paludibacteraceae bacterium
AAAGTGATTGTACTGTCCAGCACCAAAGAACCCATCTGCTGAATATGGACCAAATGCCCAAATACCTTGCTCTTGTGCCTTAGCAATAGCGGGACGAATCACTTCTTGCTCTTCTTTGCCAATCAAACCATTGTCGCCTGCGTGAGGGTTAAGCGCCAACACAGCAATACGTGGTTTGCGGCATGAGAAATCAACTTGAAGAGAATTATTGAGAACTGCTAATTTGGATAGGATATTTTCGATGGTGATTTTCTCGCTAATCTGCGAAATAGGTGTATGATTACAAACGAGTGCTACTCGCATTCGCTCGCTAAGCATCATCATCAAACTATCTGTTTCTCCCGCGAAATAATGGGTTAAATACTCTGTGTGTCCAGAGTATTGAAACTTATCACTTTGGATGTTATCTTTGTTGATAGGAGCAGTCACTATGGCATCAACTAATCCTTGTTGTAGATCACCCGTAGCGCGTTGGAGACTTTGGAAAGCTGCTTGTCCTGCTTCAGGGGTGGACTGTCCTATTTGCACAGGAGTCTCATCACCGTAGCAGGTAATGAGGTTGAGTCGGCCGTCTTTTGCTTGCTTAGGCGACTCAATGATGTTCCATTGGATATTATGGAATTCTTCTGGGAGGGTCTTTGCGTATTGGCGTGCTATCTTAGCGTTGCCGTACACGATAGGACGACAAATCTCACAGATATGGGGATTGATCAAACTCTTGAGGATAATCTCATACCCTACTCCGTTAATGTCTCCCGCTGTAATGGCTATTATTGGTTTCATATTAGTCTATTTGTGTTACTTTGTCATATTGCAGTTTCTCAAAGTCAAAAGGCTTGCGCTCTTCGTTCTTATAACCTAGCGACATCACGCAGAGTACGGTCAAATTCTCTGGGAGGTTGGTCAGTTTACGCACCAAGTCCTCTGCACCTTCTCGTTGGTACACATGGCACCAGCATGCGCCTAGACCTTGATCGGCGGCAGCGAGCCAAATGTTCTGCGCTGCTATAGCAGCATCGCATTGCCATGTATCGATCACACTTGTGTCAGCTGCCACTACGATACCTGCCATAGCGGTATCGAACATTCCACTACCATAGGTACGGCAACCGGCTAGTTGACGAAGTATCTCTTCGTTCTTAATCACCACAAAGTGCCATGGATTCATACGTTTGCCTGCAGGAGACATCAGCGCACAGCGAACGATGTAGTCCAATTTCTCTTGTTCTACTGTTTGGTTAGTGTATTTTCTATACGAACGCCTTAATTGGCATAAACTTTGAAAATCTTGCATAATATATCAAAATTATTAATAAATTAATAAAAAGCGCACAAAGGTACTAAAAATATCGCATATATGCAAGAAAAATCGCAGAAAGTTAATTTTTCTGCGATTTTATGAGGATTTCAGATAGTTTACAGAGTAAGCTATTACATTCGAAGTTTGAAACCGGAGAGAATAGTGTCTGGTTTAAAACTGAAGACACTAGCCATCTCGCCTGCCATGCAGAAACCACAAACACGGCATTGCTCCGTGCCATAACCCAAACACAAGGAGCGAGAACTATCGGTGTAAATGAAATTGGTTACAAAACATTCATTGCCTAATTTTACTTTGCCCTGAATATTGCGTTTCATGAGTTTAAGACCCGATTTAGAGTTCATGATAGGATATCCCTTGCGCTTATACTCAAGTACCTTATCGATGATCTCAATCTCTTTTTCTTGTGGTAGTTTTAAATACTCCGTGCCAGGATATGGTGTGTGGAAATTGATAGATATCTGTTCTATTGCAGGGTTATTTTTGGCATATTCCATAGCAGCATCTACCGACTCATGGTTGAGTGTATTCACCACCATATTGACACAAATATGCTTAATGCCTGAATTAGCCACATGCTTCTCCAAACGTGCAAAAGTACCCTCACCACGAATACGGTCATGGTACTCACCTACTCCATCCATACTCACCCAAATGGACTGTGGACGAATCCATGAGAAGTCTTGTTGAGCATTGGTAGTCACAGTGATAGAGAAGAATCCTATCTCTAAAGCAGCATCAATAAGGTCATTGATAGTGCGGTCGCCCTCTCGCCATAATGTAGGTTCACCACCCTCTAGATCAATGAAACGAGAACCCAGTTCGTAGCTATAACGCATGTCGGCTACGATGTCCTCAAAACTACGCTGACGATTGCCTGCACTACCATACACAGAGCAATGTTTGCAACGAAGATTACACTTATCGGTAATAAAAAGAACAGTCTGAAGTGGAGCACGACGACCTAAAAAGCGTGCTCGAAAAAACCACTGCGCGAGATAGAAGTAATGTTGGAGTTTCATTTTATTTTGAACGGTTAATATCGGTTAGACGATCAAATGGTTAAGCGATTAGACTAACTATAATGATTATCAGGCAGAAGAATGTACAGATGTTGCGAGCGAGGAGCCAGCGGAAGAGGAACCAGTCTATACCTGCGGTTTTGTATTTGTCCCAATCGCCCATAGGTCCCATCCACCAACGAGGGGTGTCATTGCGTGGCAAACCATATGCAAACAAACGCGTAGAGTGAATCAAGTAAATAGACATTGGTAATGTGAGAACGGTCAACAAAAACCATATCGACCACCACCCCATGGCAATACCCAATCCTAACAAAGCAAAAGGCAAGAGCGCAAAGAAGGCGATGAAAATGATTTTGAGGCGATGAGGCGATGAGGCGCAAGGCGAAAAACGAGCAACCATTTTGTCGAGCAATCGGGCGAAAGTCATCTTGCCTAATTGTGCATCAGCATCCACCTCCATAACCGAGTGTACATACACAATATTGGTCACCATACTACCAATAGCAACACTCATGCAAAGCATTGGCCATGAGAATATTACGCCCGTTACTGCAGCTTGAACACCGAGCATACAGAGCGGACCAAACATCAGACCAATAACCAATTCGCCAAGACCATGAAAACCCAACTCAAGAGGTTTGCCCGAGTAGTTGATACCAACCACCAATCCTAGAACAGCATACAACACAATACCCATAGCTGCTTGCCAACCATGAACGAGCCATTGCCCTACGAAAGCCGTAGCACCCATGAGTGTGGCAAATCCCAAGAAACCAACAATAGCCCACCCAAGTTGACTGAGCGTGGCTTTGTTGGGTGTCTCATCGCCTTCTCGCTGCAGATAATGGCATTTCTCCATGCGTGCACGCACGCTATCCTTGTTGATGTCTGCACGGATGCGTGAATCGTGTTTATAGTCGAAATAGTCATCCGCGAGATTCATTCCTAAATGAGCAGCACACACACCTAAGAAAACAGGTATGGACAACCACCAAAGGAATCCCTCTTGTCCTATGCATAGGATAATAGCAGTGAGGCAAGGGAGTGCGGATTGTGGCAAAGAAATACTACGCGCATTCTTGATCCAAAAAGTAAGTTTAGACATAACCATATTGTATTTGGGTGCAAAGTTACGAAAATTATTGTGAATATGCAAATTAGAGTGGTTTTTTTATTTAGTATCACATAGTAATATCATAGTTATCACATAGTAATCACATAGTTATCCATCCATGGAATATAAAAAAAAGAGGGCAGTCATATTGACATACCCTCTTATTATTTATGTATGAAGATAATTACTTAACTTCCTCAAAGTCTACATCCTCTGCAGAACCTTGGTTGTTGTTGCCACCTTGTTGTGCACCGCCTGTAAAGTCAGCGCCTCCTTGAGGTCCTGCTTGTGCTTGAGCGTTGTACATCTCAGCACTTGCAGCTTGGAAAGCAGTCATCAACGCTTGGTTAGCTGCCTCGCATGCATCAGCATCCTTCTTCTCGTATGCTGCTTTGAGGTTCTTGAGCGCCTCCTCGATAGGTGCTTTCTTATCAGCAGGAATCTTGTCACCGAGTTCAGCGAGTTGCTTCTCTGTTTGGAAGATAGTAGCGTCTGCTTGGTTGAGTTTAGCAATGCGCTCAGCCTCTTTCTTATCTGCCTCTGCGTTAGCCTCTGCCTCAGCCTTCATACGCTTGATCTCAGCGTCACTAAGACCACTAGAAGCCTCAATACGGATCTTTTGCTCTTTGCCTGTTGCTTTGTCTTTAGCGGTTACATTGAGGATACCGTTCGCATCGATATCAAAGGTTACTTCGATCTGTGGTTCACCACGACGTGCTGGCATGATGCCATCGAGGTGGAAGCTACCGATGAGTTTGTTTTGTTGCGCCATTGGACGCTCACCTTGATATACCTTGATCTCTACAGATGGTTGATTATCAACGGCTGTGGTGAAGGTCTCTGCTTTCTTGGTAGGGATAGTAGTGTTTGCCTCAATCATCTTGGTCATCACACCACCCATTGTCTCGATACCGAGTGAAAGTGGAGTTACGTCAAGCAAGAGCACATCCTTCACATCGCCGGTCAACACACCACCTTGGATAGCAGCACCGAGTGCTACAACCTCGTCTGGGTTAACGCCCTTAGATGGAGCTTTGCCGAAGAATTTCTCTACTGCTGCTTGGATAGCAGGGATACGGGTAGAACCACCTACGAGGATGATCTCGTCGATATCGCTAGTGCTGAGACCTGCGTTTTGGAGTGCGGTACGGCATGGTGCGATAGTGCGTTGTACGAGGTCGTCCACTAATTGCTCAAACTTAGCACGTGTGAGGGTCTTCACCAAGTGTGCTGGCACGCCATCTACTGGCATGATATATGGCAAGTTGATCTCGCTAGATGTGGTGTTAGAGAGCTCGATCTTAGCTTTCTCAGCAGCCTCTTTGAGGCGTTGCATAGCCATTGGGTCTTTGCTGAGGTCCGCACCCATATTGTCGTTCTTGAACTCTTGTACGAGCCAGTCGATAATGCGATGATCGAAGTCATCACCACCAAGGTGGGTATCACCATCAGTTGATTTAACCTCAAACACGCCATCACCAAGTTCGAGTACAGATACGTCGTGTGTACCACCACCGCAGTCGAATACAACGATCTTCATGTCTTTGTCTGACTTGTCAAGACCGTAAGCGAGAGCAGCCGCTGTAGGCTCGTTCACGATACGGCGAACATTGAGACCAGCGATCTCGCCTGCTTCTTTGGTAGCTTGGCGTTGACTATCGTTGAAGTATGCAGGTACTGTGATCACAGCCTCTGTAACCTCTTGACCAAGATAATCCTCTGCGGTCTTTTTCATCTTTTGGAGGATGATAGCAGAGATCTCTTGTGGAGTGTAGAGACGACCGTCAATATCCACGCGTGGGGTGTTGTTGTCACCTTTTACTACTTTATAAGGTACGCGTGCAACCTCAGAAGCAAGACGATCATAGGTCTCACCCATGAAACGTTTGATAGAATATACAGTACGAGTAGGGTTAGTGATAGCTTGGCGTTTAGCAGGATCACCTACTTTGCGCTCACCACCATCTACGAAACCAATAACTGAAGGAGTAGTACGTTTACCCTCAGAGTTTGTGATTACTACAGGCTCATTGCCTTCCATAACTGCGACACAGGAGTTAGTTGTTCCCAAGTCGATACCAATAATTTTTCCCATTGTGTTTATGTTTATTTAGTTAATATTCTAATTTTTCACCCCGCTAACCGCGAAGTTTCACCCTATAATAATCAAATGCCGTGCCAAAGCGATTTTGACACGGCACAACTGCCACAGACTGACAATTTGGCAGAAATATATTTACTTTTTGACAAAAAACAGTCGTTTGACTACATTTTTGAGTGATTGCAGAACCAGTTCTTTGGTCCATGCCAAAGGTTTATCGGTCCATCGTTGTGGATGAGTGGTAATCATAATACGAGGGGGCAAACTACCCTGCTCTGCCGCACAAATGATGTCTTGTGTAGTATGATAAACTAGACCCTGGGCAATCCATTGATCTTGATAAACTGGAATCTTATCGCGCACTGACACCTTATAACCATCCCATGAGCGACCTGTGTCCGTCAAGTAGAAGAGTTGTGAGAAATCCACATCAAAGTAGGGTTCTCCTATAATATCTAGATCGTGGTAGTTGTAGTGTTTCCAGAGTTCCTTACCATCCCATTGACTAGTAGGTGCACCATGCATACAGATTGTGCGCACGGGATAGAACTGGCGGAAATATGCTAATTGTTTAAGAAAATGCTCATATGCCTGCTGATGATTACCCTGGCAAATAGCCATGTCCTCGTAATGATACCCTATCTCATGACCCAAATGGGCGATTGCACGAATCATATCTGGTTGGTTACTCTGAGGAACTACACGAAAATAGTAACTCGCTTGTATCCCCAACTCCTGCTCTATTTGCGCAGTAGCTAGACTATTTGCCGCCTTGAGATCTACATCGTGACGAAGGATGATGTATTTAGATGGTAGATCGCTTTCGCTTGAAGATCGGCCTTCAGCCTGTAGATCGCTCGCGGGGCTTGCTGTAGATGAGACACAATACTGCTCAAATGTAAGAAATTGATAGCCCTGCTGCTGGAGAGTTAGGAGTAATTGGCGATATTTGCGTAAAGTAAAGTCAATCATAACGTTATGTAAATGCAAATGCGGTGGCGAATTTTACACATAACACCTATTCGTTATCAAATTACGCATTAATACTACTTATAAATGGCGTTCAATTGTTGTGCGAGGTGCACACCTGCCAAATAAAGTTGATATTCCATTGGCGCAGTCCAATGGTAGGTATAATGGTATGCATTTCCTGACCAAGTAGCGTGGTAGGTGTAGATGTCTGAAGTGAGATGGTAGGTATGCAAGAGTGTTTGCTCGGCAGTCATCTGTTGCATTTGTTTGCGCTTTGGGCTATAGATATCGTGCAAGTATGCAGCATACTCGGTATAGGAGAATCCTTTGCTCTCAAGGATCTTGCTATCCCATACAGAATGTAGGTTGGTATTTTGACCAAACCATTTCATTTTGACTTTGTTACCGCCTTGGTCATCTAAATGTGCCACATGCATTGGGCAGAAACGATCGGCATAGAGATGAACGAAGAACACCAAGCCGTCGTGACATTTCTTATTGCTTTTAAGAACAGTCTTGAGAGTATCTATTGCCATCCAAAGATCACCACCCTCCTCAGGATAGTTGCTCAATGTTGCCACCACAGCAGCATCGGTCATACCACCTGCTAGATCTTGGTAATGGCAAGTGAAACTTGTAGGATAAATGGTGTCGCTCTTGATCTCATCTGGCCATGTGGATAGATAAACCATACCACGGGTGCCGAGAACAGCATCTACCTGTTTGCGAGCTTTGTTAGAAAGAAGATCGTATGCAACTTGTGCCACGATACGGTGACCTTTGGGTCCCCATGCGAAGGTATTAAGCACGGTTACCAAACACACTAATAGGATAGAAAAACGTTTCATATTCATTCTTTTAATATAGTTCTAAATATTCGTACTGGTTACCCACTAGTTGTAGATAACGTTCGAATGCTGCTTGTTCAATAACGACTGTTCCTCGGCAGTCATTGGGGTGAAAACTAAGACTTTGCGCTTCTTTCAGGTGGCTATCTAAAAAGAGGATCACATGATGCTCTTCATCGTTGATTAGACCAAATGGACTAACACTACCTGGTTCTAGTCCCAAGTACTTAAGCATGCGCTCTGGACTGGCAAAAGAAAGTTTGCCTGGTGCTTTCTGACCTGCTGCTACGAGTGTCGCTTTGAGGCGTTGTTCTAAGTCGTGAATAGCCAAATCATGATCACAATGAAAGCATATCAGATAATGCTGATTACCCTTGTGGTTGCGCATAAAGATATTCTTGCAATGTACGCTACCATCGTCCTTCCACCAGCGTTTAGCCTCCTCGATGGTCTTACCCTCAGGATGGTTATAGCAGGTAAAAGGTATCTGATTGTCAGATAGATATTTCAGTACTTTTTCTTGTCTTTCCATGTTTTAAAACTCTGCGATAACTTCGCGTACGACTTCGGCTACAGTTGGGTGTGGGAACACCACTTGTTTAAACTCGCCTACGGTGTAACCCATACGAACAGCGAAACTAGCAGCAGCCACAAACTCGGAGCATGGGTTGCCAATCATATGCACACCCATGATCGCTTTGCTGCGCTTGTCTACAATCACTTTGCAGAGTCCTGTCTCACCTTCGTTCTCTGCTACAAAACGACCGGAATAGGTCATAGGCAGACTGTGTACCTCGTATGGCACAAATGGCTCGTCTGTGGACATAGATGGTGCAAAATCGCCCTCCTTGATATCGTTGAGATCCTTCTCTGTAAGTCCCACACAAGCAATCTCAGGGTTGGTATAAACCACGCTTGGAATAGCATTGTAGGCAATGCGTTGCAATGGCAAAAGTTTGAGCATACGACCTACTGCCACCTCTGCTTGACGACTAGCCACATGGGCAAGCATAATCTTACCTGTCACATCACCAGCAGCATAGACATTCTTGAGGTTGGTGCGCATAAAGTCATCCACCACGATGCCGCCACGATAGATCTCGATATCGTTGAGCGCCTCTAGGCCCTGCATATTTGCACGACGACCTACAGACACAAGGATATGCTCTGCCTCAAACTCGCCATTGGTAGTGAGTACTTTATTTCCTTGTATTTCAGTCACTTTGGTGTCGGTTAGAATTTGGATACCTGCCTTTCGGTATTTCTCTAGGAGGATCTGCACGATGTCTTGATCTAGATTAGGCAGGATAGTTGGCATCGCCTCAATCACGGTCACAGGTACGCCCAATTCGTGGTAGAGCGTAGCAAACTCCATACCGATCACACCACCACCTACGATGATCATTGATTGTGGAAGTTCCTTGGTGTCAAGTGCCGCAGTTGAATCCCATACGGCAGGGTTATCTTGGATACCAGGGATCGGTGGCACAAAGTTGTTCGAACCGGTACAAATAAGCAGGTTCTCTGCTTCGTATTGCTCCTCACCGCAAGCGATAACAACAGTATCATCTGTGCGTGAAACTACAGAGGCAGCGCCCATGATGACGGTACAATGCTCGTTGTTAAGGCGTTGTTTGATACCTGCCACAAGTTTGCGCACCACCTTGGTCTTGCGTTGAGCAATCTTGGTATAGTCAAATGTCACATTGTCAGTTGTGACACCATACTTAGTGGCATTCTTAGCGTTGTAATATTGTTTAGCGCTGTAGAGCAGGGTTTTAGTAGGGATACAACCCACATTGAGGCAGGTGCCTCCGAGGGCAGTTTGCTCAAACAGGATAACATCTTTGCCTGCACGAGAGGCCATTTCTGCGGCAGTGTAGCCCGCTGGGCCACCACCAATAATAGCGAGAAAGTGTTTCATATGTTTTTTGTTGTTATTCTTTTTTATTCCCACGGATTGCACGGATGCACACTAATCAACCTGCATACCTTGGGTGTTGTAGGTTTTACCTTCATATACGACCAGCAATTGTCCATTACGAATAAACTTGGTATGACCTATAGTGATTTGAGGAGAGGTGATACCAGCACTATTAGCGCAATGGGTGAGGTAATTGGTATACGAAGCTTGTTGACCACCTATATAGAGTGATATTTCGCTGATACCTGGACCATAACTAGCAGTAGCATCTGGACTGGTGAAAGTCAAAGAACGGGTGCCTGTGAGTTCAGGAGCAGACCAGATATAGCGCTGCATAGTATTACTAGCAGCCGATACCTGTCCGACATTGACTCCATCCGACAGGATGGAGATATCCTTTTTAGACTGATAAGAACGAATCGTAAACGCAATGGAATCCAAGGAAGAGAGATCTACCTGAGGAGAGGTGATACTAGCGTTCTTGACGAGGAGCCAATAGTCGCCATCGGTACTATTGCGGGTGGGTTTGAGGGCTGTAAGCGTCCAGGCTGTAGAGTCGGTTTTGTTGAGCGAGATGATGTGGCTTGTTTGCTCGGTAGATTCAACCTGAGCGAAGACCGCATAGTAGCGGATATTGGATTGTACAGCAGGGAATTCCGTTACCTTATTATATAATCTAGCAGGCGCCTCATCGCTCATTCCGCTGATCGATTGTGGAGACCAACCCACGAATTGGGTACTGGTAGCGGAGCAAGACGTAGGCTGTTGAGGGAGGTACTTGATTTGACTACCGTGGTAGATATAAGAACGGTCGATGACCTCATCGCCTAGCATCCAAAAGACGGTATCAACGAGGGTTTGTACATCTAATCCGGAACTTACACCCAATTGAAAGCGTTCGTCGGCAGAACAAAGCAAAAGGTCAAAGTCTAGTTTTTGACCAGAGCGCTCGCCCCATATATACTCGACCAGGTATGGATAATCGATGAATGGATTGCGGTTGCCTTGGGTGAGTTGGATGGCATTATTTCTGTCTATTTCCTTCTGAGAAACAGGGTCTTGGCGATGCCATTTGATCAGCATTGCCACACCATAAGGGGTGAGACCGTAGTTGTTTTCTGGTCCATAATGTGTATCGGCATCGATGGTGGCATCAAAGATCACTCTACCCTCCTCTGCTTTGTTAAACGCCCACTCTCCAGCTCATTTGACCATAGTACCGAAATAACTACGAGCGATATCGCCTTTGTATTCGTCGACTGGTTCTAACACATTGGTACTCATAGAGGTAGATGCCTCCACAAAAGCGCCAGCAACGGTATTGGAAACGGAGATAGATTTAGGCGTGCCGTACTTGGTGCCATTGAAGGATGTATAGGCAGCCACAGCCACTTCGCCATAAGGGCGGTTGCCACGGCGGCTGTTCATACCATAGGCAGTAGGATAGATATGGAAGATATCTGAACCCGGGG
>JAZQSZ010000194.1:0-3902 GCA_045630365.1 Paludibacteraceae bacterium
TTCAAACCATTGCTGCGAGTAGGCGATAAATGTTCGCGCAACTGAATCTCATCGATAAAATACAACTGCTCATTAACAATCTCCTCTGGGGTATGACCACTCAGCACACGAATCAACAATGCCACTATACCCTTGACCAAAATAGCATCGGAGTCACCACGATAAATGACCTTACCATCCTCCATTTGGGCAGTAAACCACACTTTGGACTGACAACCATCTATCAGATTCTCATCGTTTTTATCCTCTTCGGGAAAAGGCTCAAGACCATTTCCGTAATCAATAAGCAAACTATATCGGTCCATCCAGTCGTCAAAACTGGTGAACTCCTCTATTATCTCATCTTGTATCTCGTTGATTAACATACTAATTATGAATTTTGAATTAAGAATTTTGAATTAGTTTGTACAGGATTTCTGCGATATTTTTATCGTCTTCTTCTGCGATGTCCTTAACGGGAGCATCAATAATGTAATTCGCTTTTTCATAGAAAGGTGTGCGAGCCTCTAGTTGTGGAGTAATAAACGCCAACAGCTCTTGCTCGCTGCGTCCTTGAAGCACGGGACGCTGAGTTAAATCAGTGAGCATAAGGCGTTTAGCCAAATGCTCTGGTTTCCATCGGAGATAAATACTTGTACCTAATTCTTGTAGGCATTCCATATTATCTTCCCAACATGGATATCCTCCTCCGGTGGCATAAATAACTTTCTCTACAGGTAGTTCTGCCAAATCTTCCACTACATACTTCTCTTTATAACGAAACTCCTCTATACCGTGCTCGCGGATAAATTCAGCAGGCGTCTGACCATGAAGTTCCGCAAATGCCTCATCTAGATCGACAAAATGCCAACCTAAACGCTCTGCTAATATCCGACCAACAGTGGTCTTACCAGCAGCCATGTAGCCAATCAAGTATATAGGGAGTTGCATATTAGTTTATAGTTTATAGTTTATAGTTTATAGGCGATGAGAACAGCGTAGCTGTATCCTCTGCCTCTACACCATACACTCTACACCATACACTCACAAATTATGGTGCGGGGTTGTAGTCATAGGGATCATTATCGCGCCAAAGGAGTTTGCCATCCTCTATATATGCCTCGGGGAATGCAGTTTGGATAGGAGGAGTGATATTGCCCAGGAACTGCCATTCCTTATTATATACGCGCGCGCACGAGGAGCAGATAGGTGCACAAACCGTATGAATGACCACAATCGAGTCAGAACCGATTAAGGTGTCAAGCACGCTAGTCGGTTCGTCATAGTTCAGCGGTTCAGACGCAATTGCATTGCTGTTTAGTCGTTCAGAAGCAACCACGCTCACGACCAACACCATGAATAATATGACTATTTTTTTCATTGTTTAGTGAACGCTGCGCTACTGTTTAGTGTTTATGAGCACTACCGCTTGGGCAGCGATACCCTCTTTGCGTCCTACGAATCCGAGTTTCTCGGTCGTAGTGGCCTTGATACTGATTTGATTCTCCTCTACTCCCATTACCTGCGCCAGGCATGTAACCATAGCAGGGATATGAGGATTGAGTTTAGGCGCTTCGGCACAGATAGTACAATCGCAGTTGCCTAGTTCATAGCCATGCTCGCGAATCATCTGCATAACCTTGCGCAGGAGAATCTTGGAATCGATATTCTCATACTCATTGCCTTTGACTGGTGGGAAGTGGTAACCAATATCGCGTAAAGCAGCAGCCCCTAATAGTGCATCGCAAAGCGCATGAATCAACACATCTGCATCGGAATGTCCTAGTAGTCCTTGTTGAGCAGGCACGAGAATGCCGCCCAACCACAATTCGCGGTTGGGGGCAAAAGCGTGCACATCATATCCAAATCCTATACGCATAGGGGTTCAGAAGTTTAGAGGTTCAGAAGTTATTTGCGGTTGTTAACCATATCCTTGATACCTGCAAGGTCAAAGCCAAGGGTAAAGCGCATGGTTTGATCCAATGGGTTAGATGGAGCAGTAGCGATACAGTATGCGAAGTCCAATGAGAAAATACTCAAGTGGAAACCAGCACCTACTGTTACATAACGACGGTTACCTTTCCAGAAATTCTCGTGGCTATAACCTACACGACCAAAGAATTGGCGATTGTAGCTATACTCAAGACCAACGCCCCATTGTACCTCTTGGAACTCCTCTGCGAGTGGAGAAACCACTTTGCCATCATCGGTAGTATAACCAGGAGCATCGCAGAAAGACATCCACCAACCGTTAACAGAAGATACTCGTGAGAACTCCTCTTGATCCATACGGTTAGTTGTTTTATCCTCAGCGAACTTAGACTCGTATGTAGGAACCAACATCTTGTTGCACTCTACAGTAGCCATCAAGCGGTTGTAGTTGTCAAATGGAATCTCGTAGCTTACACCCAAACGCATATTAGCTGGGATGAAGTTTTGGGTTGTTCCCTCGTCATAAGACATCTTACCACCGAGGTTGCTCAAGTTGAAACCTAAACCGAAATAGCTCTCACCCATTGGTGTAGAGATTGGTTGACGGTAGTACAAAGAGATATCCGCAGCCATAGTCCATGCTGGGTGCATCTCTTGTGCTGCTGTAGTAACAGACGCATTTACACCGTTATTCAAGTCGCTATACAAGAAACGCATAGCTACTGCCATACTTACATACTCGTGCAACTTACGAGAATATGCCAAGTCAAGTGACCACTCATTAGGGTGTGCCTCTTGGAAAGCAGTACCTGAATAGTCCACCAATTGAACAGCACCCATTGAGAAATAACTGAAACTAGCAGACAAAGCACCAATACGATCGCCCATATTGTAGTAACCTGCGATATACGCCAAGTCAATATCACTCACCAATTTGGTCAACCATGGAGTGTAGTTAGCAGTGATACCACCCTTGCTCTCCATAAAAGCATACTTAGCTGGGTTCCAGTGTTGAGAGTTGAGGTCAGCGTGTGTAGCAACACCCACATCACCCATACCAGCAGAGCGACCATCAGGAGCAATAGTTAGGGATGGCATTGCTGTCATCACTGGATTAGTTGCCAACACAGGCAACGCTAAGAAAGAAAATGTCAGAATAGAAAAAAGAATCTTTTTCATTGTTGTTAATTATTTGTTATTTGGTTAATATTCTTATTCATTATCAAAAATCTCTTTTAAATTTATTCCATAGGCAATTATTGAGTTACAATGATTTTACCAGCCTTTGACACATGGTCAGAATTAGCCGACTTTATTCTTACTTGATATACATATATTCCTGGATTGATCGCTATTTGGCTCATATTCCATGTTATACCATCCACGCCTGATTGCACATAGGTATATACCAATTTGCCACTGATATCGTACAGAGATACTGTAGTTTCGTTAGCCTCATATGGGCGATCATATTGAATATTCACTTTCATCACACCCGTCTTGGACACTGGGTTAGGATAAGTCGTTACCTCCGAGATACTAGGATCTAGTCCCTTGACTACTTGGAAGTTGAGCGATGCTGTGCTACTATTGTTGTACAAATCCCATGCACGGAAAGTCAATGTATGTACGCCTTCGCTTTGTTCCGCCATCTTATAGCTCACTTGTCCTTCTTGATAACTATTGTTGCTTGCATTGAAGTAATTATTCAACACATATGTTTGCTTAGGATCGTTATCTATGACTAATAATAGGTCGTGACCAATACCTGTACCGACCGTATTAATACCATTATCATCGTGTATATCTGCATAGAAATGTGGGAACTCGTATGTCTCATCACCGCTTTTGAAAGCAGGAGTATTGAGGTAAATGTGCAAATCAGGACCCATCGTATCTTGTACCATCAACGAACTACTACCACCCACGATGAAATCTTCGTAATGTCCGACGGCCTCTTCACGTGTTTCAGGATCATGTGCATAATACAC
>JAZQSZ010000195.1:0-2700 GCA_045630365.1 Paludibacteraceae bacterium
AAAGAGCTGGAGAGATTCAGATTGACCTATCTACAATGACTCTGACTATTCCAGTTCAGAGAACACTTCCGCTCTATGGAAGAAACATTATCCTTGAGGTTAATATTCCAATTGTTGAAGCCTCTGATGTCAATGGAAATAAATATACATTCATACTTGACACTGGGGCTAGTGAAGACAATCTATCGGATCTCTGGTTTAGCAAGAATGCAGAAATAGCAGCTAAACTTCCTACATTGAATCAGCGTACCTGGGGACATGGTGGCATAGTTCAGAATCAGATTGTAAAGATTCCTGAATACAAATTGATAATCGACAATGCTTTTGCAGACTTCAAAGAAATACCGGCAATACTCCCTGCAAATGGCGCAGCATCTTCAACACGCGACGGACGCCTCGGTATGGGGCTACTACGGCAATTCAAGAAGGCAATCTTCAACTTTGAAGATATGTTTGTAGCGTTTGAATAATTAGATAATACATCTTTGCAAAGCGATTGCAAAATTCGTCTATATGATTTTTACATTACCCTTGCTGTATCTATTGAAGTGGTAATGCATCGGTGACAGCTTGCTCGTCTCATCAAATGGTGCGAAATATATCTCATCAGCGATACCTGCAACATACCAATTTCTTGTTTGAGCAGAGTTCCAGCTATGGCGTTCAAAATCACGAACGGTATCAATAAGCATACGACCTTCATCGATAGCCTCCTGATATTCGGCAGGGATGCGCTTATACATTGCACGACCAAGGAAGAGTGCGACAGGATGCTTATGTTCAAGTAGAATATTTAAGACCTTCTTTTCGAGTGGAGAGTGGAAGCCACTAATGACAACAGAATCTGTTTTACATATATCTTCTGCCCAGGCAATAACTCTGCTTTCGGTTTCAGGTGTGACCGAACGAGAAGCGAAGAAGGCTACAAGATGTCGCTCCAACAAATCCGTATTTCCGAGCGAACTCATAAAAAAGCGTAGGCTGCTGTTGCTCATTTTGTACTCAGGCCTTCGCTGCCATAACCCAAACAAGCAAACAGGCAACCCACGCTGAGTGAACATCTACACACACTACGCCAAACGCGCAATGGCATAAATACACCATTGTGGACATCCTGTCGCTGTTTTGCCGGGTTAATCCAAAGTTGCGAAGTTTGAGTACCGCAAAAACAACTAAAAAATGTCTCTATAAAGACTTGCATATCCTGCAAATCACTCACAAAATTAATCCATTTTTAACAAATATTAGCATTTAAGCCAATAAATCTTTACATTACATAAAATCAGCGGCAGGCAAAATGCCCACCGCCGACGCAAGAAAGATGTGTGTATGTTGTGTTATTTCGATACTTCGCACATAAGTACGCCCTTGCCCGTAACATCGGTCTTGGCAACTGTGATGCTCTTACCCGTATAGGTCTTGACAACGGTTGTACCCGCCGAGTTCCAAAGTTTCCAAGTGTAGGTATATGCCGTGCCATCGGCATCCAACTCCTCGCCATTGCGATAGAGAACAGCCGTTGCATCAACATCATTACCGTTGTTCTTGATGGTAAATCCCTTCTGGCTCACCAAGTCCACGATAATAGGATCTGACATATCGGTAAACGAGATAATGTCGCATACAACCTTATTGGCCGAAGCATTACCCGCCGATGTGTCGGTATCTTTGATGGCGCACTTGAAGGTCTCGAAGTTGAGTACCGCATCGTTGGTGATAGTAATCTCGTTGGTTGTCCAGCCTGCTGTTACACCTCGCTGGTTGGTAGATGAGAGGCACGCCCAACCTGCACCGAGCATCGCATTGTAGTATGGACACGACACAGTAGCACCCGAAGAGGCTGCTGCACTAAGGCCCGATGTCAGCGTAACGACCCTTGTCGAGGTATTCACCGAGGAGATGGTATATTGAGCAGTACCGATGGTAATCTTACCGCCCGCCTCCATATTGGCAATAGATGCTACTGTAATGGTTGTTGCCCCTGAGTTAGCAGCCGCAGTCAAAGTAGTGTTGGCAAATACCGCCGAATCCTTGATACCCCAAGCATAGGTGACATTGGTGTTGTCAATGGTAGCACCACGCCATAGGTCGCAGTGTGCTTTGAGTGTTGCCACCTCGTCGTTCTTGAAGACGATACCATCGGGAGCGTATGCCACAGCAGCAATCATAGCACCGGCGTTCAAGTGCTGGGTAAACTGAATCTCCGCACGGAAAGGAATCTCCAAGCCGTTCGCATCGATGTAAGTCGCCTCGAAGGTATAGCGTACCTGTGGTGCCGATACGGTCATATGGTTTGCCTTGATGGTCAGGGCATACTTTGCCGATGCTGCACCAATCGTACAACTATCCTGGCCCGAAGTGATTGCCGTGCCGTTCTTATACCACTTTGCCGAGCCGCTCTTAACGCCTGCCGTGAGTGATGCAGCGTTGCCCACCGATGTAATCTGGTCGGTAGAACCCTTGCCACTCACAAAGAGTGAAGGCGTAAGAATCAGATACGGCGATGCTGCCCACGAGGGAGCATAGGCGTTTGTATCTTTGTTGTATACCTGTGTTAGGGGCTGCGATGAGCCGATGAATGCTTGCAGGGTTACTGCATCGTTCTGGTCGATAATCGTGACCTGTCCTCTTGCTACTTTGACTGCCATAGTTCGTTATTCTAATGTTGTTGATATCTCTACTTCACAATCGAAGACGGCT
>JAZQSZ010000196.1:0-5752 GCA_045630365.1 Paludibacteraceae bacterium
TCCTTATTCTATCTTTCTTGTTGATGACTATGCAACTATTTGCACAGTCTAAAACCGCTCGTATAGATAAAAACCTAACCATCTATACCGATGTCATGCGTCAATTAGACATCAACTATGTGGATACCCTTAACTACGACGAACTCATCAAAACAAGCATCAATGCTATGCTTCGCCAGGTGGACCCTTACACCGTTTACATTCCTAAGAGCGAAGCTGATAACCTCCGTATGATGACCGAAGGTAAATACGGCGGTATTGGATCGATTATTCTACAACGAGATAGCGATGTGTACATCAGCGAACCATACGAACATATGCCTGCTGCCGAGGCTGGACTCTTGCCTGGCGACAAACTTCTGCGCGTGGACACACTAGATTGCCACGGCAAGACCACCAAACAGGTCAGCGACTGCCTACGTGGTAATCCTGGCACCAATGTACAAATCACCGTGCAACGAGATGAGCAGACACTCACCTACTCCATTACACGCCGAGATATCCACTTGCCTGCCGTATCGTATTCCGCTGTTTACCAAGACTCTATAGCATATATAGCATTCTCCGAGTTCACCCAAAACTCTGCACAGGAGTTTCTCATGTCGCTAGACAAATTGATGCAATCACACCCTGTCAACCGCCTCATTATTGACCTGAGAGGCAATGGAGGTGGACTCATCGATGAAGCCGTACAGATACTCGGATTTTTCCTTCCTAGGGGTACAGAAGTCGTTTCTACCAAAGGTAAAATCGAACGCGCTAGTCATGTTTATACTACCAAGACATCCCCTATATTCCCTGACCTACCGCTAATTGTCATGGTGGACAACCACTCGGCATCAGCATCGGAGATTGTATCGGGTGCACTACAAGATCTCAAACGTGCCACTATTATCGGTCAACGCACTTTCGGCAAAGGATTGGTACAAAACCTTCGCCCTATCGCCTACGGCGGACACCTCAAAGTGACAACATCCAAATACTACCTACCATCAGGTCGTTGCATCCAAGCCATTGACTACGCAGAGCGTCAAAAAGGCAACCAACTACACAAAGACACAGCAGGCGGTATCTTGCCAGATATTGTACTTTCGGACTCTGCCAAGATAGATATTTGCTACAACCTCTACCGCGATCATCTCTTCTTTGACTACGCTACGATGTATCATCGCCAACACCCTACGATAGCTCCTGCTAAAGATTTCACACTCAGCGATGAGGATATTGAAGATTTCTGTAAGTTCCTCGATACCAAAGAGTTTAAATACGAGACCGAGACTGGTCGTTACTTCAAGGAGCTCCTAGAGGTGGCTACCAATGAGGATCTAGATTCCACTACATTGGCATCGCTTAAAGCCCTCCAACCACTCCTCACCATGGACTATCGCCAGGCTATTGAGCGCAACCGCACAGAGATAGAGGAATGGCTAGGTGGCGAGATTGTCAAGCGCTATTACTACCAACGTGGTTACAGTGCCTATATGCTCCGCTTCGACCCCGAACTCAAACGAGCTATTGAAGAAATAACCACCACTAAACACTAAACTTTCAACACTAAACACAAAAAAATGTAACCTACGGCAATAAAATTAACATTTTCTTGCGCATATACATTTTTTTTCGTACCTTTGCGGCGCATTTTGTACGCGCATACGTACACAACACACACGAATATAAATATTACAGCACATATGGAATTAAGTGAACAAGAAGTAATCCGCAGAGAAAGTCTGCAAAAAATGCGTGATATGGGTATTGATCCATATCCTGCAGCTGAGTATGTAGTTACCGGTTATTCTACTGAAATCAAAGCCACTTTTGAGGACGACAACCAAGAAGCAGCGTGGTACAACGGCAAACCAGTACGTATTGCTGGCCGTTTGATGTCACGCCGTATCATGGGTAAAGCGTCTTTCATTGAGCTACAAGACTCCAAAGGTCGTATCCAAGTATATGTATCTCGCGATGATATCCAAGCACCAACTCCAGAGGGCGAGACCGCTACTACGGTAGAGCAACAGATGTACAATGTGGTATTCAAGAAACTCCTTGATATAGGTGACTTCATCGGTATCGAAGGTTTTACTTTCCGCACCCAAATGGGCGAGATCTCTGTGCACGCACAAAAACTCACTGTGCTGGCTAAATCGCTCAAACCACTACCTATCGTTAAGTACAAAGATGGCGTAGCATACGACGGTTTTAATGACCCAGAGCAACGCTATCGCCAACGTTATGTGGACCTCGTAGTGAACGAGGGCGTTAAGGATGTATTCCTCAAACGTGCCACTATCATCCGTACGATGCGTCAGGTGTTTGATGAAGCTGGTTACACCGAGGTGGAGACACCTATGTTGCAAGCTATTGCAGGTGGTGCAAGTGCTCGTCCATTCATCACTCACCACAACGCTTTGGATGTGGATATGTACATGCGTATTGCTACCGAGTTATACCTCAAACGATTGATCGTAGGTGGTTTTGAAGGTGTATATGAGATCGGTCGTAACTTCCGCAACGAGGGTATGGACCGTACCCATAACCCTGAGTTTACTTGTATGGAGCTCTATGTACAATACAAGGACTACAACTGGATGATGTCCTTCACTGAGCAACTCCTCGAGAAGATTGCTATCGCTGTGAACGGTACTACCGAGGTGAAGATTGGTGATAATATGGTGGACTTCAAAGCGCCATACCGCCGTTTGCCTATTTTGGAGGCTATCCAAGAGAAGACTGGTTACGACCTTAGCACAATGACCGAGGACGAGATCCGCGTAGTGGCTAAGAAATATGGTGTAGAGGACACCGAGAAAATGGGTAAGGGCAAACTCATTGACGAGATCTTTGGTGAGACTTGCGAGGGTACTTTCATCCAACCTACATTCATTACCGATTATCCAGTAGAGATGTCACCTCTGACCAAGATGCACCGCAGCAAACCAGGACTCACAGAGCGTTTTGAGTTGATGGTCAACGGTAAGGAGTTAGCCAATGCATATAGCGAGCTCAATGACCCTATTGACCAATATGAGCGTTTCGTAGAGCAAATGAAGCTTGCGGACAAGGGTGATGACGAGGCGATGATTATTGACCACGACTTTATGCGTGCATTGGAGTATGGTATGCCTCCTACATCAGGTATTGGTATTGGTATTGACCGCCTCGCTATCTTCATGACGGGACAACCATCTATCCAAGATGTATTGTTGTTCCCTACTATGAAGCCTGAGAAATAACATTTCTCGGTTTAGAGGTCGCGCCTCAGGGCGCTATAGTTTAAAGTTTAAAGGCAAGAATATATGAACGTAGCAATTATCGGTTCAGGCAGTTGGGCAACGGCTCTCGCTAAGATTGTTATGCACAATGCACTAGATATCAACTGGTACATTCGCAAACAAGAGACCATCGATGAGTTTATCGAGATTCGCCGCAACCCCAACCACTTAGAATGGGCATATTTTGATGTGTCACGTATCCATTTCTCGGCAGATATCAATACCGTGATTGAGCAGTCAGACATCTTGGTGCTTGCTGTGCCATCACCTTACCTCAAGCAGAGTCTCAATGACATCAAGGTGGATATGTCACAAAAAATGGTCATCTCTGCAGTCAAAGGTATGATTCCAGACGAGAACCTACTCGTGACGGAGTATATGCACCAGTATTTCCAAGTTCCCAAAGAGAACCTAGGTGTCATCGCTGGTCCATGCCACGCTGAGGAGATTGCTCTAGAGCGTCTGAGTTACCTCACTGTGGGCTGCAAAGACATGCAGAAAGCCATCGAATGGAGCAAACTCTTTGACACGCCATATGTGCGCACTACCCCAAGCAACGATGTGGAAGGTCTAGAGTACGCTAGCGTAATGAAGAATATTTACGCAATTGCAGCAGGTATATGCAAGAGTCTGCACTACGGCGATAATTTCCAAGCAGTGCTTTTAACCAATGCGATGCACGAGATGATTCGCTTCACCAAAGCCAAATCGGATATCCAACGAGATATCACAGATAGCGGTTATCTAGGCGATGTATTGGTAACAGCCTACTCCAACTTCTCGCGCAACCGCCAGTTTGGGCAGATGATTGGCATGGGCTATAGCGTCAAAGCAGCGCAAACTGAAATGGAGATGGTAGCAGAGGGTTACTATGGCACCAAGGCTATTTGGCTAGCCAATCAAGAAGCCAAAGTGGATTTGCCTATCGTAGAGGCGGTATATCAGATTCTCTACAATCGCAAATCTCCTAAGAATACAATCAAAGAACTAACTAAAAAATTCCAATAAAACTCAATGAAAGATATTCACTTTTCTTATGCTAAAGCCGTAACTACAGAGGCTGTAGCAGCATACAAAGAGCAAGTAGCCAAAGCTCAAGACCAACTCGTTCATGGTACTGGCAAGGGCAACGATTTTCTCGGTTGGATGAATCTCCCAGCCGATATCCGTCCACAACTAGCGGACATCCAAGCTACCGCTGATCTCCTCCGTCGTGAGTGCGAGGTTATCGTATGTATTGGTATTGGTGGCTCATATTTGGGCGCGAAAGCCGTCATTGATGCGTTATCAAGTAGCTTCGCATGGTTGGAGGGCAACAAACCAGCAATGGTATATGCTGGTCAAAACATCGGCGAGGACTATCTATACGAGTTGCAAGCGTTGTTGAAGAACAAGAAATTCGGTATCATCTCTATCTCTAAGTCAGGTACCACCACCGAGCCTGCATTGGCTTTCCGCCTTTTGAAAACTCAACTCGAAGAGCAACAAGGCAAAGAGGCAGCCAAACAACTCATTGTCTGCATCACCGATGCTAAGAAAGGTGCGCTACGCACATTGGCTACTCAAGAGGGTTATAAGACTTTTGTTATTGAGGACAATATCGGTGGACGTTTCTCTGTGCTCTCTCCTGTAGGTTTGTTGCCTATCGCATGCGCAGGTTTGGATATCAATGCGCTTATTGATGGTGCAGAGCGTATGATGAAGGTGTGCGGTATCGATACTCCATTTGAGGAGAACCCAGCAGCACAATATGCGGCAGCTCGTAATAGCCTCTATGCAGAGCAAGGCAAAAAGATTGAGATCCTTGTGAACTATCATCCAAAACTCCACAATGTGAGCGAGTGGTGGAAACAACTCTATGGTGAGTCTGAGGGCAAAGAAGGCAAGGGTATTTTCCCTGCCAGTGTGGACTTTACAACAGATTTGCACTCAATGGGCCAATATATCCAAGATGGCGAACGCCACTTGTTTGAGACCGTTATTTCGGTTGAAGAACCTAACCATACTGTTCCATTCCCACACGATGAGGCTAACTTGGACGGTTTGAATTTCCTTGCAGGTAAGCGTGTAGATGAGGTGAATAAGATGGCAGAGTTGGGTACTATGATTGCGCATATCGATGGCGGTGTACCTAATATGAAGATCACCATCCCTACCCTCAATGAATATTATTTGGGTGAGTTGCTCTATTTCTTTGAGCGTGCATGCGGTATCTCTGGTTATATCTTGGGTGTTAACCCATTTGACCAACCAGGTGTAGAGGCATACAAGAAGAACATGTTTGCTCTCCTTGACAAACCTGGCTATGAGGCCGAGTCTGCTGCTATCAAGGCACGCCTTTGATTATTATAGAGGCGAGAAAATAGAAAGGGATTGCCAATTGGCAATCCCTTTTATTATGGTGTTCAAAGATCTTAACAATCTAAGAGTTTACAGATGGTTTGATGAACAGTATCCAATGGAAGAGATTGGATAAT
>JAZQSZ010000197.1:0-11118 GCA_045630365.1 Paludibacteraceae bacterium
CTTGTGCTGAGTTGATTATTCGCAAGGGGATCGGACGTGTGGTTGTCGGTATGTTGGATCCTAATCCGCAGGTAGCAGGACGAGGTGTGAAGATGATGCAGGAGGCTGGCATAGATGTTCAGGTAGGGGTGTTAGAGGATGTGTGTAGAGCCTTGAATAAGCGCTTTGTTTGTCTGCATACGAAGCATCGCCCATATGTGATTTTGAAATGGGCACAGACCGCGGATGGCTATATCGATGTGGCGCGCAATAGCGGTACACCTTTGCTTATTTCGACCTCTTTGACTAAACAATTGGTGCATCAACAACGTGCTGAAAATATGGCTATTATGGTTGGTACGCGTACTGTTCTGCTGGATGATCCTCGTTTGTTGAATACACGTTGGAGTGGACGCCATCCAATACGTGTTACATTGGATAGACATGGTGTTTTATCTAAGGATTGCCGTATTTTTTCAGACGAGGCGCCTACAATAGTCTATCGTGAGAATACCGATTGGCAGTATATTTTATCCGATTTAGCCCAGCGTAATATCCATTCTGTTTTGGTGGAGGGTGGTGCTATGTTGTTGCAGCATATTTTGGATAGTGGCGTATATGATGAGATACATGTAGAGGTGAGCAAGCATAGCTTACCTCAAGTAGAAGGACAAATTTCCGGGGGTGTTCGTGCGCCTAAATATGAATTTCTAACTTCTCCTACGATAATAGATGGTAATAAAATCTATGTAGAATATCGCCAAAGTTATTAGGTGGTAACGGGATGGTAACGGAGTGATAACGGGAAAACCCAAGAAAACATTATCAAATACTTGTGTATTTGAAAAAAAAGTAGTAATTTTGCAAATTCTAAAAGTATGGTTCAGTTTTTGTCAAATAAAATAATAAACCTTGTTTGTCGCGGTGTTATGTTTATAGCTTGTACTGCTATGGTTTGTGCTTGTGGTTTTAGGGGGAAAGCACGCGGGAACGATGTGGTGGCAGAATGTTGTGGTCAGACCTTGACCACGGAGGATATTGCTCAGTTAACCAAGGGGTATAGTGGTGCTGATAGTGTGCGTATCGCTGAGGAGTATATCCAAGATTGGGCAGTTGAATTGTTGATGTACGAGACTTCTCATCGTGTAAGCAATCACAAGATAGAAGAGTTAGTGGCGGATTATCGTCGCTCGTTGTATATGCATGAGTATGAGCAATTGTTGGTAGCACAGCGTATGCCACAAATGATTGAAGATACCTTGATATCGTCCTTCTATGAGGCGCATCGTCAGCAATTGATTTTGCGTGAGATGATTCTTAAGGGTGCGTTGGTGGTTGTGCCTAATGGTGCACCTAATATGGTTGAGTTGCGTAAGCATTTGGGCAAACTGGATGACCCAGAATCCTTGGAATGGATTGAGAAATATGTCTATCAGTATGGAGTAGGGTATGAGTTGTTTGTAGAGGACTGGAAACTATGCGAGGAGGTGCTAGACTGTATTCCATTGGAGAAGACTGAGTTGGGCAAACTTATTCGCAAGAATAAACAAGTGGAGTTGCAAGATTCTATCAACACTTATATGTTGGAGGTGGTGGATTATTACCCTGCGGGTGGAGTGATGCCGCTTGATTATGCGCGCAAGGATATAGAAATGAACATTTTACGCGCTCGTCGTGCAGAGTTCTTGGATAGTATGCGTAATGAATTATATGATAAATCAATTAAAAACGGTAAGTTGAAACGATATGAGAAATAAATTATTATTGGCTTATGGATTATTAGTCTTGGGTTGTTGGTTTTCTACTGGTGCGGTAGTAGCTCAAGATAATGTGATAGATGAGGTTATTTGGATCGTAGGTGAGGAAGCTGTTCTCCGTAGTGAAGTGGAGGAGGAGCGTCTGCGTGCGCAATACGAGGGACAACCTATTGCGGGCGATCCTTATTGCGTCATTCCAGAGCAGTTGGCTATTCAAAAATTGTTTTTGCACCAGGCAGAGTTGGACTCTATAGAAGTAAATGAGTCTTCTGTTAGTAGCCAAGTGGATATGCGAATGAATTATTACATTTCACAGATTGGTAGCAAGGAGAAAATGGAGGAGTATTTCCGCAAGACTAGTAGCGAAATACGCGAAGAGATGATGACCATGGTGCGCAATCAGATGATTATTCAGCAGATGCAAGCCAAGTTGACTGAGAACATCAATCCAACTCCAGCGGAAATTCGTCGATATTATAACTCACTTCCACAGGACTCTATTCCCATGGTACCAGCTCAGGTTGAGGTGCAGATATTGAGCATTGAGCCTACTGTTCCGCTAGAGGAAACTGAGCGTATTAAGACTCGTTTGCGTGAGTTTACGGAGCGTGTACATACGGGCAATGCTGATTTTAGTATGTTGGCGCGTCTCTATTCTGAGGATGTGGAGTCTGCTAAACGTGGTGGCGAATTGGGTTTTGTAGGCAAGGGACAGTTGGTGAGCGAGTTTGCCAATGTGGCATTTAACTTGACGGATCCTAAACGTGTTTCTCGTATCGTTCAGACGGAATATGGATATCACATTATCCAATTGATTGAGAAGAAAGGTGATCGCATTAATTGTCGTCACATTTTGCTCAAGCCACGTGTTTCTGTGGATGATAAAGTGCGTGCTGTAGAGCGTTTGGATTCTATTCGTGGTTTAGTGGTAGATAGCGGTATGCTATTTGAGTTGGCTGTTGCGCAGTTTTCTGAGGACAAAAATACGATGATGAGCGGCGGTACGATGACTAATATGAATACTGGTGCTAGTAAGTTTGAGTACCAAGATTTGCCACCAGAGATTGCTAAACAAATTTATGCGCTCAACGAGGGCGAGGTTAGTCAACCATTTGCAATGGTGGATCGTACTAAGAATAAGGAGATTTGTGCGATTGTGCGTCTCAAGAGTAAACGCGATGCGCACAAAGCGAATTTGGTGGATGATTTTCAGGTGATTCGCGATATGTATGCGCAGAAATTAAGCGGTGAGTTGATAGACCAATGGATTCGCAATAAGCAACAGGAGATCTATGTGTCTATCGATCCTGCGTGGCGTGGATGTGATTTTCAATACCCAGGTTGGGTACATGAGTAAGGGTAAAGAGTTCTAAGTATTTCGCTGTTCTAAAAGTTCTAAAGGATTTGAGGTCACTGGCTTACATAGTGATATTGCTGTTTTTCTGTTTGTGTGGTTATGCCGAGCAGAAGAAACAATCTCTGGTGTATTTGGAACACTCTGAAACCTTATCTTTTGATGAAAAACGTCTGCCTGATGTACAGATTTTGGTAGGTAATGTATGTTTTCGTCATGATTCGGCATTGATGTATTGTGACTCAGCTTACTTTTTTGAGAAGGATAATTCTTTGCATGCTTTTGGTAACGTACATTTGGTTCAAGGGGACAGCCTTGAGGGTTGGGGCGAGGTGTTGTATTATTACGGCGATACCAAAATGGCCAAGTTCCGTCGCAATGTTCGCCTGTTGCATGATGGGGCAACTTTGACCACAGACTACCTTAATTATGATCGTGCCAATGATGTCGCCTATTATTTTGATGGCGGTATGATTGAGGATAATATCAACACGCTTACTTCTTTACGCGGAAAATACACCCCTTATAATGATCAAGCAGTATTCAGTGGGGATGTGCGATTGAACCATCCTAATTTCATTTTGACATCCGATACCTTGTGTTATAATACGGCTACTCACCAGGCGGATTTGGTGAGTCCGACGCGTGTGGTTTATGAAGAGGAAACCACGATTCTCTCTTCCAATGGTTGGTATAATACTGAGACCGAATACTCGCTGCTGCTTGATCGTTCTTTGATTGTTCATGCCGATGGTATGACCTTGACGGGTGATACGATTTATTACGATAAGTTAGCGGGTTATGGTCGTGTTAGAGGTAATATGCAGAGTGTTGATTCTACACACAAAGTGACGCTTTATGGTAATCATGGTGAGATGTGGGAAGATACTGATAATGGATATGCTACCGATAGTGCTCTCTTGGTGGATTGGTCAGATTCCACGATGTACACTTATATACATGCGGATACATTGTTTACGCGTCAACTCCCTTATCGTATGCCCATTTTGGTTCCTAAGGATAGTGTGTTGGTTGATTCAACTTGGATGTATCCTGCTCCTGATACGCAATGGGTTGATACTTCTTATATGCAAATTCGTGCCTTCTATAATGTTCGTCTCTATAGGGAAGATATTCAGTTAGTTTGCGATTCGATGCATTATAATGGCAAGGACTCAATGGCTTTATTGGTAGGTGATCCAGTTTGTTGGAACGAGGATAATCAGGTGTCTGCGGACACGATGACAATCCATTTCAAGAACAATGAGTTGGATTATCTTCATGGTTGGGGCAATACTATTATGAGTAAGCAGGAGGGTGATAATGAGTTTAGTCAGATGGCGGGTAAGGAGATGTTTGCCTATGTCCGCGATGGTGATATTTATTTGGTGGATGTGCAGGGCAATGCCGAAACAGTGTTTTACCCTCGCGAGGA
Organism: Paludibacteraceae bacterium; assembly: GCA_045630365.1. Classification (GTDB taxonomy): domain Bacteria; phylum Bacteroidota; class Bacteroidia; order Bacteroidales; family Paludibacteraceae; genus Colicola. Next base: position 4,526 of record JAZQSZ010000197.1, read on the forward strand.
GGATGGGACTTATTTGGGAGTTAATAAGACGCAGAGTAGTTTTATTCAAGTTTACTTAAAGGATCGATTAGTTGATTATGTGGTGTTTACCACAGCGACTACGGGTGTGATGTCTCCTATGAGTCAGGCTACTGATGAAGATAAGTTCTTGGTGACTTTTTTCTGGGCTGTGCAAGAACGCCCCCGCCGACCAGGTGATGTGTTCCTCCGTCCCGAGCGTACACCAAGACCAGATGCACAGGCCGTGTCGGCTGCAGCGGCAGATGAGGAGGAAGAAGACGAGGAGGAATATACCAATTCCTCATCAAGAAAACGAAATAGAAAATAACTACATATTTATGAAACGATTAACATTGATACTTTTTCTTTGTGCAAGCGCTATGATGCTAAGTGCACAAGACTACTTGGGCGTCCAATTCGGATATGCTCGACCTATTACCCGACTTAATTCTGTAGCCTCCAAAACTACTCTTGACGTTACTGCATACAACGGATTGAAAGTGGGTTTTGTCTATGATGCTACGATTATCAAAGGTTTTGGTGTGACGATGGGATTGAATTATACTTTTGGTGCTAATAATACTGATTGGATGAAGAAAGTGAACAATCAACCTGCGGAGTATCCTAAAATTCGTTCTAAAGCACAGTATCATCAACTAGAGATTCCTATTGATTGGCAATACAAGTTTGAGATTGCTAAGCGTACTTGGATTATTCTTTATACAGGTCCTACTTTGCAATGTGGATTATCATTGAATGAGAAGTGGTACGTGAACTCAGGCAATGAGAATGGGATTACTATGACTGAAACGGATAATCTTTATTCTGTTGAACAGATGAAGGACTATGCGCTTAAGCGCATCAATGTGACATGGGGTATCGGTGCTGGTTTTCAATACCAGCGCTACTTCTTGCGTGGCGGATATGATTTCGGTTTGATTAACCCATACAAGGCTAGTCAGTTTGATTACACAGACGCTAATGGTGGTCACCCTCGCACCCGTGGTCGTTTTGATCAATGGCAAATCAAAGTGGGTATGTACCTTTGGCAATCTAGATAACTCTAAACTTTAAACACTAAACTCTAAACTATTACAAAAATGATTCCAAGGGAAACGGTAAGCCGAATATTTGAAACGGCAAAAATAGAAGAAGTAGTAGGCCGCTATGTTAATCTCAAACGTAGGGGTGCTAATCTTATTGGTTTGTGTCCATTTCATAACGAAAAGACAGGATCGTTTAATGTCTCTCCATCCAAAGGCATATTCAAATGCTTTGGTTGTAGTAAGGCAGGTAATGCCATAGGTTTCATTATGGAGATCGAGCAATGCTCCTATGTTGAGGCGCTCAAGACAGTGGCTGCTATGTACAATATTCACATCGAGGAACGCCAACTCTCCGATGAGGAAAAGCAGAAACAGGATGATCGAGAGTCTATGCTTTTGGTCAATGATTTTGCCAACAAGTGGTTTCAAGAGCAACTCACGCAGACACCAGAAGGCTCTGCTGTTGCCCTTTCATACTTGCGCCAACGAGGCCTGAGAGACGATATTATTAAACTATTTCAAATAGGCTATGCCCCAGAAAAAACGAAATTTTGGGAGGTGGCAAAAAAAGCGGGGTATAGTGAAAAATACCTCCTCAACGACTCGGTAAATCCTCCTTATATTGGTACTGGTATTTGTGCCAAGAGTCAAGATGGAAGACTCTATGATCGCTTTCGTGGACGTGTGATATTCCCATTTATTTCTGTGAGTGGTAAGATTGTCGGTTTTGCAGGTCGTATCTTGGTGCAAAATGACAAAGCGGGTAAGTATGTCAATTCGCCTACCTCGCTTATTTATGAGAAGCACAACGAACTTTTTGGTCTTTACCAAGCTAAGCAAGAGATCTCTCGCAATGATGCTTGCTACTTGGTGGAGGGACAAATGGATGTGATCCAACTCGTACAATCGGGCATTAAGAATGTCGTGGCATCTGGTGGTACTGCTCTTACCAACCAACAGATCCGCCTCATCCATCGCTTTACGGAGAATATTAACCTTCTTTATGATGGCGACAAAGCGGGTATTAAGGCGGCTATGCGCGGAATCGATATGATGTTGGAGGAAGGACTCAATGTTCGCATTATTCTCCTTCCTGATGGGGAGGATCCAGATAGTTTTGCTCGCAAAACGAATGCTGCTGATTTGCAAGAGTTCTTGCTCAACAACCAGCAAGACTTCATTCGCTTTAAAACCAAGTTACTCAGTGAAGAGGCCAATAACGACCCTACTAAACGTTCTGAGATGATCACTACCATAGCCCAATCCATTGCTATGATTCCGGATATTATTAAGCGTCAGGTCTATGTCAAAGAGACTGCTATTCTCTTGTCCTTCCCTGAAGATATATTGGCCAAGAAAGTACGCGAACTAAGAGCTAAACATATGGAGGATTTTAAGCGCAAAGCGGCTTCATCTGCTCAAATTGTCCATGAGGAAAAACCTAACTCTACTCCAAGTTCAACCACGATTCAAACCCCTCCTCAGTTGGTCAATATTCCTCAAGTCTTGACGCCTAGAGAGAAAAATATTCTCAATCTAATGCAGGTTATTGTGCGCTATGGCGAGCATATCCTTTATCAGTTTGAGGATGGTCGTACACTCTCGGTAGGTGAGTATATTATTAACGAATTACGTGCCGATAATATTGAATTCGATAATCCGGTGCACAAGCAGATTGTTGATGAGTTTAGCAATAACTATAACGATGAGTTTATTGCTGCTACATTCTATCAGTATCATCCAGATCCTGCCATTAATCAATTTGCTGCGGAGATGATTGCTGATAAGTATCAGTTGAGTCGTATCTATAACAAACAAACGGTATCTGAAAATGTGGTACAGGAGGTGGAGATCGATGAGAGAGAGGAGTTGCCAGATATGGTGCAACGCATGTTGTTGGAATTGAAGTACACCATTGTTACCGAACGCTTAGATTCGCTTCATGTTTTGTTGGAGAAGGCGAAGGATGATTGGCAAATGCAACTCACTCTCTTGGAACAAAAACAACTCCTTGAGCAGATTCGTGCCCAACTCTGCAAAGCACTCGGCAACCGCGTTATTGTCTAATCCCACACTACTCAAAACTACTCAATCCCGATGCTCTTCAACGCTATCATATATGGTCCTATCCGCTCTCGACGATTAGGTGTGTCGTTGGGCGTCAATCTTATGCCTATAGATGCTAAACTCTGTACGTTTGATTGTGTGTATTGCGAATGTGGTTGGAATCACCCCGTTCCTCATCCCCAACTCCCCACACGCCAGCAAGTTCGTGATGCCCTTAACTTTCAACTCTCAACTCTCAACTCTCAACTCGATGTCATTACTTTCAGCGGTAATGGTGAGCCGACCTTACATCCTGAATTCTTAGGTATTATCCAGGATACTTGTGCCTTGCGTGATCAGTATTGTCCAGAGGCTAAGATTTCGGTGCTCAGCAATTCTACGCAACTTTTTCGAGAGGATGTAGTAGAGGCATTGCGTCTGTGTGATAACCGAATACTCAAGTTAGATTCGGCCATTACTTCCACGATGCGTTTGATCGATAAACCCGTCAATTCCGCGCTCACGGTGGAGCAGATTGTCGAGCGTTTGTCGATGTTCGATGGTGATTTTACGCTCCAAACCTGTTTTTTGACAGGAGAGTATAATGGTCAAGTGATCGATAACACCACTTCTGCTGAACTCACGGCATGGTATAAGGCAGTTGAATACTTGCATCCTAAGCAAGTGATGATCTATGTCATTGATCGTGCCACTCCGCTCAAGACCCTTGATAAGATTCCGCAGGAGAAGATGAACGAGATAGCGGCTCCTCTGCGTGAGAAGGGTATAGATGTTATTGTCTCCGCATGAAAATCCTTATAGCACCACTCAATTGGGGACTCGGGCATGCTACCCGTTGTATTCCGCTTGTTCGCCACTATTTGGAGCAGGGCGATGAGGTGGTGCTTGCTGGTGATGGAGAGAGTCTCTTGTTACTACAGCGCCATTTTCCGCAATTACGTGTAATTCAACTCCCTTCGCTAGAGTTGCGTTATGCCGCTAATGACCAACAACGTGGTTTTTATCTTCGTGCTATACCAGCTCTGTTGCGTTTTACGATAGCAGACCATTACTACCTTCGCCAACAATTGGCCATTGAGCATTTTGATTTGATTATTTCGGATAATCGTTTCGGTCTCTTCACTCGTCAAACGCGTTGTGTCTATATCACTCACCAACTCTATGTGCGTTTGCCTCGCCGTTTGCGTGTCTTTCAACCACTCGCGCGCGCGATACACGCATGCGTATTTAAAAGGTATCACGAGGTATGGGTGCCTGATTTTGCCAATAGCGAGAATAGCCTTGCGGGCGAATTATGTCATGGAGGCTGCTTTGACACATACGTCAAGTATATTGGTCCCCTATCACGCTTTGCTTCCTCCGAAGGAACTCCGAAGGAACTCCGAAGGAACTCCGAAGGAGCTCCGAAGCGTAATCGAACCCTTGTAGCGGAGAACTCCGAATACTCTGTGGTGGCAATCCTATCGGGTTTGGAACCGCAAAGAAGCATTTTTGAGCAGGCAATCCTAGAACGCTATGCGAACACGCCAGATAAGGTGCTGATTGTGCGGGGAAAAGTGGCGGAGGCGCAAACGATAATCTCTCGAAATAATATCACAATGGTTGCTTCGCTCAGCGACCAAGCGTTGTTAGAGATGATGGAACAAGCCACCACGATTATTGCGCGTAGTGGATATTCTACGATTATGGATTTGGCTGTTTTGGGCTTATTGCACAAAGCAGAATTACATCCCACTCCTGGTCAGAGCGAGCAGGAGTATCTTGCTTCTCGCTTTTAACCTAGCATAATTGGCATATTCGGTTGCTCATGTCCCACAGGCGCCTCTATGACTGGATAGTCATACCCGCTGACTGCTTGTCGTATTGTCTCTTTAATACGGCAACCCATACGTTCATCGTCCTTACAATCCGTAAAATGTCCGATAATCAGACCGCTAATACGTCCTAGTACACCGCTTAGACGTAGGTTGTTCATCATGCGATCAATGTGGTAGTGTGATTCGGCTATATCCTCAAGGAGTAGGATAGGTGCTGAGTCCATATTGTCGATGATATGATTGAGATCCCATGGTGTACCTTGCAAACCATAAAGGACACTGAGGTTTCCGCCAATCACTTTTTGATCTTCGCTCCACATTTTTTTTGTATGTCCCTCTAGTGCTTCCCGCATGGCTAAAAGGGTAGGATCGTTATCTGCGAGTTCGCTCAAATCTTTGCACATAGACATATGCAAGCTTGGCACTCTATGTAGCGCCATTAGGCTATGCAAAGCAGTGATGTCTGAGTAACCCACCACCAATGGCCATTCTATTTTGGGTCGATTGGGGAGCACAATCTGATCTATTACTTGTTGCAATCCATATCCTCCGCGACTGCAAAGGATAATGTCAATACTAGGGTCTGCCAAAGCCTCGTTGATATCGCTTAGGCGTTGCGCTGTGGTTCCTGCAAAACGACCGTATTGTTGCATGGCATTCTTGCCAATAGACACACGATAGCCCCAAGACTCCAGACGAGCCTGGGCTTGACTAATCAATTCAGGAGCTATCACTCCAGAGGGAGATATAATACGAATATGCTTCATCAGGTGCAAAATTACAACTTTTTTTTCATATGTCAAAAAAAAGTTGTACCTTTGCAGCAAATTATGCGAAAATTCTATTCTCTCATACTATTTTTAGCTTGTGCTCTGCTCTCAGTGGCACAGACACATGCTAGTGCGGATAAACTTTTTCAGGCTGGGGATTATGCCACCGCACAGGAGCAATATGGCAAACTCCTCAAGAGTTATCCTCGTGAAGCGTTATATCTGTATCGCTACGCACGCTGTGCACAAGAGTTAGGTGATTTGGCTACTGCAATACAGTATTTTGACAAGGCAGGCGACCGCTATATGCTCAAGTACTTCTATTTGGGGGAGATTTATCTGCAGCAATGGCATGCCGATGCGGCTATCGAGGCGTATAATAAATATCTCTCTTCCTTGACCGAACCTAATGAGCGCGAATCTTATATCGCACAGCAGATGGCTCATGCGGAGAAAATTCAGCGTTATTTACGTCGTGTAGAACGAGTAGCAGTTATAGATTCGGTATTAGTACCTCTCCATCAGATGTTGCTGCAATGCTCACTTTCTCCAGAAGCAGGACGCTTGCAGTATGATTCCTTGGGTGGAATAGAGTTTACCAATCAGCGTGGTGATCATCGTCTTTGGTCTCAACTCGTTGATTCTAACCAACTTTTGCTCTCCTCTCATCGATTGCTCGATACATGGACCACTTCAGACACATTGCCTACAACTATCAATTTTACCACATCCCAAATATCTCCATACCTCCTCAATGATGGAGTGACACTCTATTTTGCAGCCCAAGATTCCAATGGTTTAGGTGGGTGGGACATCTACATATCCCGTTATAATACGGCCACAGAACTCTATACCGCGCCAGAAAATTTAGGCTTTCCGTATAACTCTCCTGC
>JAZQSZ010000198.1:0-2484 GCA_045630365.1 Paludibacteraceae bacterium
CATCAACAAGGTATGGCGTTCTATGGCAATATGCCTGACCAATACAACCTCGTGGTAAATACTGCCAATGAGAAGGTGAAAAACCTCTTGGCGGATATTACCACAGCTTGCGAGGCAGGCGTAAGTCCACTTTTGGAGCAATTTGCAGCGAAGAAAGCCGAGGAGGATGTTCTTCGTGAGGCACAAAAAGACAAGAAAGATGCAGACCTTACTCAAGAGGAGAAGGATGCTGTAACCAATGTGACCAAAGAGTTGGCAGCCCTCAAGATGCAACTCAAAGAGCAATATGCTACTTATGCAGCGTCTTCTGAGAAGATTAAGCAACTCATTGATATCGCAATGCTAGCTGCAGGTCAGTTGAAGGGCGAGGCGTTGGCTAAGTTCGTAAGTCGTTCGGTAGATTTACTTTGATACTGGTTACGTGACAATAAATAGCGCGGGGCAAATGCCTCGCGCTATTTGTATAGATGCGGTTGTTTTTCGGAGTTCTTAGCCACAAGGGCACTATAACGCTTCGCTCTTCCTTCGGTATGAACCCGTAAAAGACAGGGAGATGATCAGCGAAGGATGTACTTCTGTTGGTTGTGAATCACGATACCCTTGTAGGTAGTAGGGTCAATCGTATTACCAAGAAGGTCGTACCAGACGCCCGTTGGGTCGAGGATTATGTCTTCTACACCCGATTGAACGGTGGTTGTGGTGAAGTAAAATGTGATGGTTCCATTGGTTTCTTGGATGTTGTACAAACCGTTGTGTGCAAATGGTGTGTACTGTGAGATGTTCTTCGAACCGGGGAATGGCACTTCTGGTTTGGGTTTGGTAGTGGTGTAGGGTGACGAAGTAGATAGTGCTGAAATCAAGCGATAGCGAGGAAGATAATCATTAGGGCAGTTGTTAAACCAATCAGTCTCGTCGAATATCACTTGCCAGATGAGCATGCCATGTCCAGGAAGATAAGTGTCCCAACCGTCTTGTTGTCGATTTTCAATGTAATAGACTGTATCTGTGCGATATGCACCTTCGTCTACATGCTTCTCGTTGCGGGTGAGCATATAACCTGTTTCGCCATCTGCATGTAGTGTCAATGATTGTGACTCTGCTAATACTGTTGGCGTTATCCAACCAAGATAATATTTATCGTAGATAGAGTAGTTAGGTGGGGTATTACCATCGTTGAGGTAGTTACCGTATCCCATTAGTGACCATGCGCCTGGAGTAAGTCGCTGTTGGGTAGTAGGATTGTCTGTAGTTAGGTAGTAATCTGGCAAACCCAATACGTGGCTAAATTCGTGGCAGATGGTACCGATACCTGCACGCTTGTTGGTGGCCATGCGTAGTTCATTGGAACATGCGTAGGCGTTGACTAGTTTGCCATCAAAACTAGGCAACTTGAAATCGGTATCAGAGTTGGCATAGTATTCATCCATATTACTGTAACCGAAATACAAGGCAGAAACGAGGTCCCAGTTGTGTGGCCACATGGTAGTTTCGGGTGCACCTTCTGATTCGGCGTAGCCCGCATAGATGATATAGATAAAGTCCACAACACCGTTGTTGTCATTGTCGTATTGCGAGAAATCCACTCCTAATGAGTCTGCGCCTTTGCAGGCGTCCACTACAAAATCCACGACGTATTGGTCATCGCCATATGCGTCGTTGGCTGCGTAATATTCGGATGTTTGTGGCAGGGTAATAGGGCCAATGACATCAAACTCTGGTGAGTATTGACCGTTTGATTGGGCTTCGAAGTAGGCTTTGCACGAACCTGTGGCGCCATTGTATGTGTAGTTATCACCGTTGGCTAACGAGTCGAACGCTTGTTGGTTGTTGTCCTTATTGAAAGTAATGTCGGTATAATTAACCAAGATCAACAATCCTTTGGGTGCAAGGTTGATGCTCGGCGTACAACGTGGTGCGATTCGTTGAATATTGGTTTTAGCGTCGTGCGAAACGATAGTGAAAGGTGCTTTCTTGTGTTGTGGCTCTACCAAGTTGAGTTCAGGTAGTGGCGCAACAGCAAAGGCTGATAGTTGAAAAATACAGCATATACCTAAGGTAAATAAATTTCTCAGAGTAGTCGTATTCATATGTAAAATGCTTAAATTTGTGTGCAAAGGTACGGTTTTATTTGGATATATACAATTATTTGCATAAAAAATGCACTTTTTCTTCAAAAAATTTGGTCATGCGGGCTACGCCCTAGCCTTTAACGACACGCTTGTACCTTCGATGTCACCTCCCATCAAGATGGGCCCCACCTCGAAGCTACGGTCGTTAAATGCAGCCTATACGCAATTTTTTAATCTAAAAAACACAAAAAAGCATATTTTTTGCATTTTTCCTTTAAAAAATTTGCGTATATGAATTTTTTGTAGTACCTTTGCACTCGCTTTCGAAACGAAGCATGGTCCGTTAGCTCAACTGAATAGAGTACCACACTACGGATGTGGGGGTTGCAGGTTTGAATCCTGCACGGATCACAAA
>JAZQSZ010000199.1:0-8550 GCA_045630365.1 Paludibacteraceae bacterium
CATTGAAGCAAGATGGTTATTCGATATTCCTGTAGATAAGATCCAGGTGTTAGTTCATCCTCAGTCGGTGGTGCACTCAGCAGTACAGTTTGTGGACGGTAGCGTAAAAGCACAATTAGGCACACCTGATATGCGTATGCCAATCCAATATGCATTGACTTACCCTGAGCGTTGGATGAGCGATGTAGCACGATTGGACTTATTCGCTACCCAGAGTTTGACCTTTGAAGAACCAGATCTCAAGCGCTTTCCTAATCTAGCATTGGCTTATGAGGCGATGAACAAAGGCGGGAATATGCCTTGTGTTTTGAATGCGGCAAATGAGGTTGTAAACCTGGCTTTCCGTGAGGGTAGATGCGGGTTTATGCAGATGTCAGATGTGATTGCTCAAACTATGGAGAAAACTATGTTTATCACAGAACCTACCTATGAGGATTATGTGCAAACCGACAAAGAGGCTCGTAAGATAGCCCTAGAACTTTTGAAATATTAAAACATTTAAACTTTTAAATTTTGAAACTTTTTTAAACGAAGATTATGCAGTGGTTACAATTGATATTAGCTCTCAGTATTCTTGTGGTGATCCACGAGTTGGGGCATTTCTGTTTTGCGCGATTGTTCAAGGTTCGCGTAGAGAAATTTTATATGTTCTTCAATCCTAAATTTTCTATTGTCCGTGCCAAGAAGATCAATGGCAAATGGCAAGTGAAATTTTTCGCACCGAATGTGGAACCAACAATGGTACCAGTATTGGATGAGATGGGCAATGAGAAGAAGGATGACAAAGGACGAGTAATAGAGCGTCCTATGACAGATGAGGAGTTATCTGCTTTGCCAGAGGAGGATTGGCGCCGTTATCCAGATAATACAGAATGGGGACTAGGTTGGGTGCCATTTGGTGGTTATTGCGCAATAGCAGGTATGGTGGACGAGACCAAAGCGGCAACCGATTTGCCTACCGAACCACAACCATGGGAGTTCCGCTCTAAGAATGTGTGGCAACGTCTATGCATCATCATTGGTGGTATATTGGTGAACTTTGTAGCAGCCCTTTTGATTTTCGGTATGATGCTCTTTCATTGGGGTAAGGACGAGTTGCCTCTGAGTCAGATCAATACAGGATTGTATTATTCCGATATTTTGGTTGACGAAGGTTTTCAACAACAAGATAAGGTGTTGCAAATCAATGGAGTAGAACCAGCTCAATTGGGCGATATTGTCAACGATATTATTCTCCAAGGCAAGCGTGATGTGTTGGTTTTGCGTGGTAATGATACTGTGGCATTGACCATGTCTGAGGATTTGGGTACCCGTTATTTGGCTTTGCAAAATGATTTTGACCGCGAACAACGTGAAAAAGCACGAGCAGATCAGTCCTATATCAAGAAGAGTTATACGCTATTGTCATACTATATGCCATTTGTTGTGGATTCGGTTATGCCAGGTGGTGCTGCCTCGTTTGCCAATATGCAGAAGGGCGATAGCATCGTAGGTGTCAATGGGGTAGTGGGATTGTGCCAAGTGCAGATAGCCAATGAGTTAGCTAAATATCCATGTGATAGCGTGACCCTCGATTTCTATCGTAATGGTGTCCCTATGCAAGCGAGACTCTTTATCGGAGATCAAGCAATGATTGGAGTAACTCGACTCATGCCATGGGATTATTACAGCATTGTGCATACCTCCTATACATTTTGGGAGGCTATTCCTGCTGGTATCGCATATGGTTGGGATTTGCTCGTGATGTATGTCAAGCAGTTCCGTCTGGTATTTACCAAGGAAGGTGCGCAGTCTATGGGCGGATTTGGTGCCATTAGTAATATGTTCCCTAATGTGTGGGACTGGCATGAGTTTTGGCATATGACAGCATTCTTGAGCTTGATATTGGCCTTTATGAACTTCTTGCCTATTCCTGCCTTGGATGGTGGATATATTTTATTCCTCTTGTGGGAGATTGTTACTCGCCGCAAACCAAGCGATAAGTTCCTTGAAGTAGCGAATACGATTGGTTTTTGGATCTTGCTCCTACTGATGATCTTCGCTAATGGTAATGATATCTTCAAAGCATTCTTTTAAGATTATGAACGAGTATTTTGTACACGAGTCCTCTTATGTGGATGATAATTGCCTTATAGGCAAAGGTACCAAGATTTGGCATTTCTCGCACATTATGTCAGGGTGTCAGATAGGTGATAACTGCAATATTGGTCAGAATGTAGTCGTATCACCTGGTGTGATTTTGGGTCGTAACTGCAAGGTGCAGAATAATGTCTCTATTTATACCGGTGTGCGCTGTGGGGATGATGTTTTCCTAGGTCCTAGCATGGTCTTTACCAATGTGATCAATCCTCGTTCGGCAGTAGTTCGCAAGGATGAGTATAAGGATACCATAATCCGCAAGGGCGCTTCCGTAGGCGCTAATGCTACGATCGTATGCGGCAATACCTTGGGCGAATATTGCTTGATTGGCGCAGGTTCAGTTGTGACCAGAGATGTGCCTGCATTTGCTTTGATGGTCGGTAATCCTGCTCGTAGAGTGGGATGGGTTTCTCGTCATGGCGAGAAACTCAAGTTTGACAAGGATGGTTATGCTACTTGTCCATCAACGGGTGAGAAATATCAATTAATCAATGACTTATGTAAATTAGTATGATACAAAGAATTCAAACATTATACCTCCTCTTGGTGGTTGTATTAGGCACTTTGTTGTGCGTTTTGTCTCCAGTGCAGTTCCTTCTTCCTGATGCTACAGAGTATATGAGTCTCCATGCGATGGACAAATGGCCTATGGCGGTAATGACGCTAGCTATTCCTGTATTAGCATTGGTAACTATCTTCCTATTCAAGCGTCGATTGGTGCAAGCCCGTTTGAACATTATGAATGTGGTGTTGTGCCTAGGTTATTATGCCTTGTTGGCTCTATATACAGCATATGTGGTCAAAGGTTACGAGATGATTGGCGGTGCTTCTATGGCAGGTGCCGATTGGTATCTCAATGTATGGGTAGGCATCCCATTGGTCAATGTGGTATTGCTGATGATGGCTACTCGTCGTATCTTGAAGGATGAGGCGCTTGTTCGTGCAGCAGATCGTTTGCGCTAAACTATTCTATGAAACAGACTCTATTAGGTAAAACACTCCCAGAACTTCAGCAAGTCGCCTTATCGGTTGGCTTGCAGAAGTTTGCTGGCAAACAATTGGCAGAGTGGTTGTATGTTCGTCGCGCCACCTCATTTGAGCAGATGACCAATATCTCGCTCAAGGGTCGTCAAGCACTCGAGGAGCAATACACCATTGGGCGCCATAACCCCGTAGCAGAGGCTGTTTCTAAGGACGGAACCAAGAAGTATCTCTTTAGACTCTCGCTCCAAGATGGCAAAGGCGATGTCTATATCGAATCAGTATATATCCCTGATAATGACCGTGCTACCTTGTGTGTTAGTACCCAGGCAGGATGTAAAATGGGATGTAAATTCTGCATGACAGGTACTTTGGGTTTCCATGGACAATTGCCTGCTAGCGAGATCTTAAATCAGATTTTTTCTATTCCTGATGCAGACAAACTGACCAATATCGTCTATATGGGGGAGGGCGAACCAATGGATAACATTGACCATGTGCTTCGTTCTCTACAAGTGATGACTGAACCATGGGGTTGCGCATGGTCTCCCAAACGCATTACCGTTTCTACAGTGGGCGTCGTTCCTGGATTAGAGTGTTTCTTAAAGGAGAGCGAGTGCCATTTGGCAGTGTCCCTGCATAATCCTTTTGGTGCTGAGAGACAGGAGATTATGCCGATAGAGAAACGTTATCACTTGACGGATGTGGTGGCGCTGCTAAAGCAATATGATTGGCAACATCAACGCCGTGTAAGTTTTGAGTATATCTGTTGGCATGGACAGAACGATACCATACGCCATGCTAAAGAGTTAGTGCGTTTATTAAAGGGATTACCATGTCGAATCAACCTAATTCGTTTCCATGCAGGAGTGGATCAAACATTTGCAGGTAGTGATGAAAAACAAATGGAATGGTTGCGTGATTATCTATCCGATAATGGTATCACAACGACTATTCGTCGCAGTCGTGGCGAAGATATTCTAGCGGCTTGCGGTATGTTGGTTAATGCGCTTAGCCAACAATAATATAGGTTTCTCGCCTATGCGTGCCCCGATGATAGTCTGGGTATCGCTATCTTTGATTTTCAGTTTTTTGCGTAGTTGCTCAGGAGTGAGCGGATAGTTGCGTGTGAGAATGCTAGCTTGAGTGTTCTTCGCATCCTTTATGTTGCTCTCTAGGATTTGCCATACGCGCCCCGGAAAATCCTCTATGAGTTGTGTAGATAGGTAGAGATGGGTATTAGGCGCCATCTTGCATAATCCATATCGTTGTGCTACCAATTTGAATGCACCCGCTTTGATGATAGCGGCATTGGGTTCGTATATATATGCACCAGGAGCGATGAGTTCTTCTCGTGATGCATCATAATGCTTACATTGCGCCTCGCGCTCTTCACATCGAGTAAAAGAGAAAGCGATAGGCGTATCTGATAGGGTTAGGATATTGGTTGCATATACCTTTCCTTCGTTATCGCTTCGATATCCCTCCGTAGTGGTAACGGGGTGGTAACGGTCAAAGCAGGATACCAATAGCACTTCTTTAACTTCGTTTTTGACAGCTATAATATGCACATCCCATGTTCCTTCCAAGGATTGAAGCGCTTGGGTGATGTCTAGCATTGGACTCAGTTTGATGATAATGAGCTTGGATTTTTCGCGAAGAGCAGGGAGTATGTCTACAACATTGGGTTCGCAATCTTCTAGGCGAAACACTTTACCTCCGTGCTGATCTCGTCTAGCAGGATCTAGATAGATAACATCGCATGACGGCATATCCTGTAGGTAGTGAATAGCATCAGTATTGTGTATATGTACTTGAGGACGAGTCGTTTGAAAGTTATGTTCAACAATCTTGTACAAGTCCTCATTGCGCTCTACATAGTGAGCCTGAGTGGCATGCTCGCTCATGAAATAGGTATCCACTCCATAACCACCCGTGAGGTCGGTAAGGGAGAATGGGAGAGTAGGTAGGAGCATGGATTTGTATCGTGCAGTTGCCTCGCTAGAGCATTGTTCGCATGATAGACGAACAGGGTACCACCAATCCTTCATCTCGGCAAAAGTGGGGAGTTTTTCTTTCGTTCGCTGGTATCCATCTACTTGCTGGAGCAAAAAACGAAACTGCTCATCGGTGAGATGAGCAAAGCGTTTTCGTTGTAGAGCAAGTTCATTTGCGCCTGAGGTAATAGTATGTATATCGATTGTTTCCAATTTAACCTAAAATGCGTATATCTTTGATAAACTGTGCATTAATGGCTTGATTGAGTTTTTTGATTACGTCATAACGACACTCAAATAATTGTTGTCTTAGTGCCGCTGAATGGATATGAACAAAGAGGGTACCATTTTTCATCTCTATCTCTCCAGTTAGGTTAGCGACCATAGGACCCATGATTTGGGGCCATGCTTGTATCACTTGTCTTTCGAGTAGGTTTTTCTCCAGTTCGGTACCTTGTATAAATTGAGCAATGAGGTCTCCTACAGATTGTGCCTTGTGCTTTTTACTCATACTTAACGCAAATCTAATCGTTGAACGGTGGTCAATGGAGTACCATATGGGATTCGATTAATCTTGTACAAACTTTTAACTTTGATGCCGTATTTTTGTGCTATTTGCCAAGCATCTTCTCCAGGTTTGAAATAGTGGAAAGGTGTTTTTTTACTTGCTTTGTTTTTCTTAGGATAGATATATACGATATCTCCAGGTTTGATCTCTCGTGTGTCAAGGGCATCGTTGTACTTGCGTAGCGTACGCTCGTACATATTGAGGAATACGGCTAAGGAAGCAAAACTCTCCCCCTCGTTGGCAATGATGTAGCGTACACCATTGATACGTCCTGATGGGTGATTGGCATATACTTCGATAGCCTCTTGAATAGCATATGTCTCCTCTTCTGGTTCCTCGGTCAACTTGTCTGTGGTGACTTCTTGCCAAGTGGTATCTTTTGTGCTCACTAATCCTGCATTTTGCAAATTCTCATCCAGTGTAAGTGTTTGTAAGTTGTATTGCTCAATGATACGAATCAGTTTGTCAGCATATTTTGGGTCTGTTGCGTAACCACATGCTTTCAGCCCATGTGCCCATCCCTTGTAATCTGCTAAAGGTAAGGCAAATAGACTCTCATATCGTTTGCGTTTGAGGAAGAGTGAATGATCCTCATATGAGTCTGCAGGTGAGGCGTATTGACGAAAGCATTCGTTTTTGGTCTCATCATCGTGTGTATAGGTTCTTCCCACCCAATCTGATGCACATTTGATGCCAAAGTGGTTGTTCGCTTTGACTGCCAATTCGGATTGTCCAGCACTAGATTCCAATAGTCCTTGTGCCATAGTGATAGCTGCTGGAATATGGTGCTTGATTTGTTGCTCTATTGCCATGTCTCGATATTTGGCAATATAGGAAATATACTGTGGGTTTTGGTTTTGTGCTAACAAGTTAGTTACTACAACCAATGTACTAAGGATAAAAAGGAGTCGATTCTTCATTTTTTTTGTAATTTGGGTGCAAAGATACAATTTTTTTTTCATATATGCAAATATATCTTCACTCGCTTGCGTAAGTCAAAAATAATTTGTACCTTTGCAGCATGAAAAGAGTTACAGTCTTTTTGCTTTGTTTTTTGTCGATGACATCCTTGTCATGGGCCTGTACCTCGTTTATCATCAGCGGTAGTGCTACTCCTACGGGGCGCCCTATGATGTTCAAACATCGTGATACAGGTGAACTCAACAATCGTATCGCGCACTTCCAAGGACCTAAATATAGTTTCATCGGTCTGGTCAATTCCCCAATATTGGATGGCGAAGTATGGGCAGGAATGAACGAAGTGGGACTTTGTATCATGAATACGGCATCCTATAATTTACGTGAGGACACTTTGGATTGTCCGATGGATCGTGAGGGAGAACTCATGTATCATGTATTGGGTAGTTGTGCGAGTTTATTAGAGTTTGAGACCTGGCTTGATACTTATCCACAACCTTGGGGAGTAGAGGCTAATTTTGGAGTTATTGATGCTCATGGTGGAGCGGCATATTATGAAATGAATAACCACAGATGGATCAAGTACGATGTCAATCAAGAACCTTCTGGTTATCGTGTGGTGACTAATTTTAGTTTTGCTGGTCGCTATGAGGAGTATGCTGGATATGAGCGCTATCTCACAGCTAGTGCGATTATGAAGGAGGCGTTTACTCCTACTCATCAGATGACACCTATAGAGGCTATTGACCTCTTCTCTCGTCAATATCGCCATGAACTGATGGGTCTGCATTATACACCTGATAATGCGCCGCAATATGTTGTAGATCAGGATTTTATTCCCCGTCGATTGACTTCTGCTGTGGTGGTTTTTGAAGGAGTTTCTGCTCAGCAAGATCCACGTTATACATTGATGTGGACTCTCTTGGGATATCCTTCTTGTGGGGTGACTGTTCCGCTTGTGCTACACCCCGATTATCTGCCTCCCTATATGCAGGTGCAAGATAAACAAGCAACATCGGGTAAGGGACTGCATAGCGAGTTGTGCGATTTGGCTTTGGGGATAAAAGATCAATGGGTATTCCCATTGCATATTAGTAATGGTAATCGATATATTGCCCTGCAAAATATTTTGTGTGATCAACCACATGCTCCATCTCTCTTGTCGTGTGTACATAGTGTAGAGCGGAGTATTCTAACGGCTTTTGAGCCATTGTATGCTGCTTGGTGCCGCGGAGAAATATCAGATAAGGAATTTTATCAACACTACCAACAATGTGTTTCTTTATGGTTTGAACAATACAAAGAAACCTTTGCCAATTACATCCTATAATCATGCAAGTACTATACGAGGATAATCATATTATAGCAGTTAGTAAGACTTGTCATGAGCTTGTGCAAGGGGATAAAACGGGGGATATACCGCTCTCGGATATGGTCAAGGCCTATATCAAGGAGAAATACAACAAACCCGGTGAAGTCTTCCTGGGAGTGACCCATCGCTTGGATCGACCAACCACGGGAGTAGTACTGTTCGCACGAACTAGCAAAGCACTTACTCGACTCAATGAAATGTTCAAGTCCCATGAGTTGATCAAGAAAACCTATTGGGCCATTGTTCCGACCAATAACCAGTTGCCTTCGGCCTCTCGTTTGGAGAATTACCTATGGCGCAATGAGAAACAGAACAAGTCCTTTGTTGTCAAACCTGGTACCAAGGATGCCAAACGCGCCGTGTTGAGTTATCAAATCATAGCCTCAGGCGAGCGCTATACATTGCTTGAGATCAACTTGGAGACAGGTCGCCATCATCAAATACGCTGCCAGTTGGCTGCCATAGGATATCCTATTAAAGGCGATTTGAAGTATGGTGCCAAACGCAGTAATCCCGATGGAGGAATATCCTTGCATGCTCGTAAAATTGAGTTTATCCATCCTGTGAGTAAGGAG